>CACNAX010000048.1 GCA_902618565.1 uncultured Pelagibacteraceae bacterium | reverse complement strand
GAATACCTCAAATTGATATTTGCTTAAGTGATAGTGAAATTTGGAAGAATGATATTTTTGAAGCAAAAATATATCATGTCCCTGGCCATACAATAGGTCACATCTGTTTTCATTTTTTTAAAGATAAGTTAATTTTTACTGGAGATACTTTATTCTCTATGGGATGTGGAAGAATTTTTGAAGGGAGTTATGAGCAAATGTACAACTCACTACAAGTTTTAAAAAGTTTAGATAAAGATACAAAAATTTATTGTGGACATGAATATACTTTAAAGAATTCTGAATTTTGTTTAGCACAAGATTCCAATAACAATGAATTACTAAACAAAATTAAAGAAATTAAAGAAAAAATTAAACTAGGTAAAACTAGTATGCCATCAACGATTGGTGAAGAACTTAATTGTAACATTTTTCTTAAGTCAAACGATCTAGAAAATTTCAAAAAATTGAGGGATTTAAAGGATAATTTCTAAGTTATTAACCTTGACTATGATGCAACCCAGACTATATTGCTGACTATAAAAATTAGGGCTAACTATGTCATTCGCGGTAATTCAAACAGGTGGTAAACAGTATAAAGTGAAAGCTGGAGAGATTCTCAAAGTTGAAAAGCTCGAAGATTCAAAAGAAAATTCAAAAATAGAGTTTAATGAAATACTAGCTTACGGAGATGATAAAAATTTAGAGTTAGGAGAGCCGACAATTAGTGGAGCTAAAGTTGAAGCTGAATTAATAAAAAATGGAAAAAATAGAACAGTTCTTATTTTTAAAAAAAGGAGAAGGCAAAATTCGAGAAGAAAAAATGGTCATAGACAAAAATTTACAATGGTAAGAATAAGTAAAATCTATTCAAAAGATGGTAAAGTTATTTCTGAAGCAGAAAAAAGAAAAGAAATACCATCAAAAAAAACAGTTGAAACTAAGGAAGCAGCTAAATAAAAAGTAATTTATGGCAACGAAAAAAGCAGGTGGATCGTCAAGAAACGGAAGAGATAGTGCAGGTCGTAGACTTGGTGTGAAAAAATATGGTGGTGAGATGGTTGTGCCTGGCAACATTATTGTAAGACAAAGGGGAACTAAAATATTTCCTGGAGAAAATGTTGGCATGGGTAAAGACCATTCGATATTTTCAGTTGTTAAAGGTAAAGTACAGTTTAAAAAATCAAAATCTGATAGAACTTACGTTTCTGTAAAGCCCAATTAATAGATACAACACTCACATAGTTGTTATATGAAATTTCTAGATCAAGTTAAGATATATGTAAAAGCTGGCAACGGAGGGTCGGGATCTCCAAGTTTTCGTAGGGAAAAATTTGTAGAGTTTGGTGGCCCTGATGGCGGCGATGGAGGGAAAGGAGGATCTGTAATTCTTATTAGTGAAAGAAATCTTAATACTTTGATTGATTACAGGTATCAACAACACTTCAAAGCTGAAAGAGGAAAGGATGGCAGCGGAAAAAACAAAACTGGGAAAGGTGGTGAAGATTTATATTTAAAAGTACCTTTAGGAACACAAGTATTTGAAGAAGATAATAAAACACTTATTTATGATTTTAAAAGTCAGAAAGAGGAATTTTTAGTAGCAAGCGGAGGTAAAGGAGGATTTGGAAATACAAGATTTAAGTCCTCAACAAATAGAGCCCCAAAGAAATTTACAAAAGGGGGTCAAGGAGAGGAATTTTGGATTTGGCTTCAACTAAAAACAATTGCTGATATCGGTATCATAGGATTGCCCAATGCTGGGAAATCCAGCTTGCTTGCATCAATGACGAGTGCAAATCCAAAAATAGCAAACTATAAATTTACTACAATTAATCCAAATCTTGGTGTTGCTAGTTATGATGACAAAGAAGTTACTTTAGCAGATATACCAGGCTTAATTGAGGGTGCTCATACCGGAACTGGTCTTGGAATAAAGTTTTTAAAACATATAGAAAGGTGCAAAACTTTGCTGCATTTAATAGATATAACTGAAGATGATTTATTTATTTCTTACAATCAAGTCAGAAAAGAATTA
>CACNAX010000047.1 GCA_902618565.1 uncultured Pelagibacteraceae bacterium | reverse complement strand
CAGGTCTTTCTTTACCATAACTTATTACTGAAATCCTATCTGCAGATATTCCATAAGTGATCAGGTAATCTTTGGCAGCATTCGCTCTTCTTTCACCTAATGCCAAGTTATATTCCCTTGTTCCTCTTTCATCTGCATGGCCTTCGACCACAACATTGATGCTAGAATTCTCTCTTAACCAGTTTGCTTGTTTTCTTAATGTGTCTCTTGATTTAGTTGTTAAAATAGACTCGTTTGTTGCAAAAAATACTCTGTCTGGAACACCGTCAGCTAAATATTTAACGGTATCAGTGCCTGTATAAACATCACCTTGCATTTGACCTTCTACTTTTGTAGTGGTTTTTTTCGTTGCACAAGCTGATACGATTAAACTTAATAATATAACTAGAAAAGTATTTCTAAATGATTTGCTAAAATTCATTAATGCTCCTTAATAATTTATTAGAACTTTTTCACAACTAATTAGATGTTTCAAGCATAAAAATCAACTTAATTTATATTAAAAATTAATAAAAAAGGCCTAATTACTGAGTAAAGACGACCAAGATGGGTCAGAGGCGTCAGTCTCAGTTTGAACCTGCCTTTCATTATATCCTGTAAGATCTATAGACCAAAGTTTTGCACTAAATCCTTCACCTTTATCGTTAGATTTGGTCTCTCTATAAAAAATTAATACCCTTCCATTAGGAGACCATGAGGGGGCTTCTTGATAATAATTTTCAGTTAACAATCTCTCACCCGAACCATCTGTTCGCATAACACCAATATAAAATTTCCCTTTATGCAATTTTGTGAATGCAATTAAGTCACCTCTTGGAGACCATACAGGCGTGCCATACAATCCTTTGCCAAATGAAATTCTTTTTACATTTGACCCATCAGATTTCATTACATAAATTTGTTGATACCCACTCCTATCAGAATTAAATGTTATAAATCGATTATCTGGTGAGTAAGAGGGCGATGTATCAATTGATGGATGATTTGTTATTCTTTCAACAATTCTATTTTCTAAATCCATAGTATAAATATCTGAGTTACCATCTTTAGCAAAACTCATAATAATTTTCTTTCCATCTGGGGAAAATCTTGGAGCAAATGTCATTCCTGGAAAATCACCAACTACTTCCTGCGTACCAGTTTCAATATCTAATAAATATACCCTTGGTAGATTTTTAAAATAAGATAGGTAAGTCACCATCTGACTTGTCGGATTAAATCGAGGAGTCAAAACTAATTCATTTCCTAAAGTTAAATATTTTGTATTAAAACCATCTTGATCCATAATAGCCAACTTCTTTACTCTTGCTGTCTTTGGTCCTTCTTCCGAAACATAAATAATTCTGGTATCAAAATATCCTTTTTCTCCAGTTAATCTTTCATAAACTTTATCAGAAATTATATGACCAACTCTTCTCCAATTACTTGGGACTGTTGTAAATGCCAATGCCATCATTTCTCTGCCAGCTAAAATATCCCAGAGTCTAAACTCAACTTTTAATTTTTTATTTTCAATCGTTACTTTTCCTGTAATCAAAGCTTGTGCTTTAATTAGTGCCCAGTCTTCAAACCTTGGTTTTAAATGCGCAATATCAGGCTTTTGTAAAAATGCCTCTTTACTAAGTGGATTAAATAAACCTGAGGTTTTTAGATTATTTTCTACTACAGATGAAATTTCAGAACCAACATTTTCTAAATTTAATTCATTAATTGAATTTTTTTTTGAGCTATCGTTTTGAAATAATGGTGAGACTGCAATTGGTAAAGGATCTAAGTTACCTCTCGTTATATCAATTTCTATTAAAGCATTCGCTTTCGTTATTAAAAACAAAAATACAAAGAAGGTTAAGTTAAATATCCTAATCATTATCCTCCAAGCATATCACGAGCATCAAAATTTAAAATCATATTTTTCCATCTTTCATAGCCACTTGTAGGAACTTTTAATGGATTGCACAGCTGAATAGCTCTTCTCACACTATCTGCTAGTGTTCTAAATTTTTCTTTGCCAGGTGTATTCATTTTAACATGATCTAGCATTTCAAGTTTTTCAATTGTTCCATCTGGTTTTAATTGAAGTTTAACTCTAACTAATAAAT
>CACNAX010000046.1 GCA_902618565.1 uncultured Pelagibacteraceae bacterium | reverse complement strand
ATTGATGTTTTTCTTGGTTGCTATAATGATTGTAGTTGGGGGCTTAACAAGACTTACTGACTCTGGATTATCAATTACAGAATGGGAATTTTTCAAAGGTTTTTTTCCACCAATTAGTAATGATGCTTGGATGTCGTATTTTGAAGCGTATAAACAAATTCCTGAATTTAAAATTCAAAATTATTCAATGAATTTAAGCGAATTTAAGGTAATATTTTGGTGGGAGTGGGCACACAGATTTTTTGGACGCGTTATTGGTTTGGCTTTCTTGATACCTTTAATTTTTTTTACTATCAAATTAGGTTTGAAAAAACTTTATAATTTTTATTTGATATTTTTTTTAATTTGTTTTCAGGGTTTTTTGGGTTGGTACATGGTGCAGAGTGGTCTAGTGAATAAAATAGATGTAAGTCATTTTAGGTTGTCGATACATCTTTTATTTGCATTTTTAATTTTATCTTTAATTTTTTGGAATTATTTAAGTTTAACAAACATCAATAAAAAGGATAAAAAAATTAATAATTACATACCTGAATTTTTTTTATTATTAATTTTCTTACAAATTATTATTGGTGCATTCGTTTCAGGCATGGATGCTGGAAAAATATATAACACCTGGCCACTAATGGGTAATTCTTATTTTCCTGATGATAATAAATTTAGAAGTTTATTTAAATTATCTGCTTTTAGTGATCCATCACTTGTTCAATATTTACACCGAAATTTAGCTTATTTAATATTCATTATCTTTATATTGATTTCATATATAACTTATCGGAATAAATTTTTTTATTTATTTAAACCTGTAATTATTTTAGGTTTAATTATATTATTACAAATTGTATTGGGAATCCTTACAGTTTTGTCTGGCGCCAGTATTTTAACAGCTTCTTTGCATCAGTTTAGTTCAATATTACTAATAACATCATCATTGTATTTTTTATACAAAAATAGTTTTAGTTGATTATTTTTTTTCAATTACAAATAACTCATTCTTAAAATATAATCCTTTGTTTTTATTGACTATATCTTTTACAACTTTTTGGTAATATTTTTTCCTTTCAGCACTCATTATTTGCTCATCTGATATCTGATTAACATACACTGCAGCATTCCATGCTGAAAATATTAATGATGTAGCAATGCCTCCACTAATTTCATTTGGTAATGCTCTCAAAACATATTTAATCGTTTGTTTTTTGTTAAATTTTAATTTTTTTTAAAATTTCTTTTTCAGTATTATTTTTTATATATTTAATTATTGATCCGTATAGAGATGGAAATGGTTTTTCTTTAGGCCAGATTTTCTTAATAATTTTGTTTCCAGGATCATTTCCACAGGCATGAACTACTACTAATTTACCTTTCTTATCCAATGATTTTATCATTGGATCAATTACATATTTAACTTTTTTCTCTGCAGATATTCTTGATCTATATGGTTGTGATGCAATGATTAAGTCGTAACTATTTTTCCCATTATTCTTTTTTGGAATAACATTTTTTAAAGAAAATTCTTGATCTTTTCGGTAAATTACAATTACAGATGGCTCTTTGTAGGTAGGGTTTCCATTTCTAGGATTTCTTTCAATTTGCCATTTTTTATTTAAAAATTCTTGATTAAGTTTTCTCAATTGATTTGAAAAATCTAATGAGGAATTACCTTTTAGCTTAACTATCTTCCAATTCATTTTTAATTGTTTTTTTTTGTCATTTGATTTGAGTGCAGTTGACTCAACATAATTCAGATTTGAAATAACAAATACTGTATTTTTATGTTCTACAAACCGATCTGGAAGTTTTTCAAGTCCTAATCTAACATCTTCCATACTTATCTCTTTTGTGCTTACCAACAGAGGAATATGAGGCATTTTCTGATGACATTGCCTCATTACGCTCATCAATAATGAACCATCACCCATACCTGCATCAAAAATTTTTAATGCAGGAAATTTTGGTTTTAATTTTTGTACAATAGGTTTTAAAGCATCAGCAATTTTATTCTTTTCATTAGTTGTTGTAACAAAAAGTAAATATTTTTGCCTGTTATCAAAAAATCTAAAATTTTTTTTCATAAACGCTGATATTTAATTATTTATTTGCCGGATAATTTGTCGTTATGAATTTTTTTAAAACATTTAATACTCTATCTGCTTCCTCTAATAACATCATATGTCCACAATTATCGATTATATCTATTTGACTTCCTTCAATTAAATTAGCTAGTTTTTTTCCTTCTTTTACTGGACACATCTTATCGTCAGTAGCAAGTATAGATAGGGTAGGTATCTTAATTTTTTTAGCTGCTTC
>CACNAX010000045.1 GCA_902618565.1 uncultured Pelagibacteraceae bacterium | reverse complement strand
ATCCAACGTAGCTAAGGTTTTTTTGCTTATTTTTAGAAATGATTAAATAAACAGAATATTTCATTATGGCGGTCCCTAGGGGAATCGAACCCCTCTTTCATGGATGAAAACCATGTGTCCTAACCGATAGACGAAGGGACCAGAGATGGAGTTTCTATTGCAATTATTAAAAATAATCAAGCTATAGGTTCCTCACTTTTTATAATTTCTATTGCAGATTCTTTGTGTGTGACAAGAGTTTCTGTAATAAATTTTGTATTTTCTTTTTTTATAGCTGCAAGCATTTCAGTACTAGTAATGCCTGTCGCACAAAAAATACTATCTCCTTTAACTATTTCATTTAATTCATATTTTTTATTCAGATCAGATATTCCCATTTTTTTAGCCCTAGCTTTGTCTCGATCGTTTGCAAATATGAATCTACCCTGAAACTTACATCCATAAGCATCCAAAGCCGCTGCAGATATTACTCCTTCAGGACCTCCTCCAATACCTAAAAATAAGTCTATATTATACTTATTATCTGTAACTAAAAGAGCACCACATATATCACCATCTGAAATTAATTTTAAATTTACTTTTAAAGATTTTAATTCTTCAATAATATCTTTATGTCTTGGTCTGTCGAGAATACATACTGTAAGATCATTAATATTTTTATTTTTAGCTTCCGCTATATTCGAAATATTTTTTTTTAGAGGATAATCTAAATCAGTTGCGTCAAATGGGACGTCTTTTCCAACTGCAATTTTATTCATATATGTTTCTGGAGCATTAAATAAATTCCCTTTTTCTGAAATTGCTAAAACTGATATTGCTCCTGGAATATTTTTTGCAGCAAAGTTTGTCCCTTCGAGAGGATCAACTGCTATATCTAGATTTGGACCATTTCCTTTTCCAAGTTTTTCTCCTATATATAACATTGGTGCTTCATCGAGTTCACCCTCACCTATCACTACTTTTCCATTAATTTCTAAATTATTTAAATCTTTTCTCATTGAGTCTGTTGCAGCTTTATCAGCTAATTTTTTATCTTCTTTACCAAGATATTGATAACAATTAATTGCAGCTCTAGAGGTAACTTTTACAAGTTTATTGATCAGATCTTTATTTAAAGGCATTAAATATTTTCAACAGTGGTTTCTACTGAATTATATTTCAATCTAGCTTCAAATTCACTCAATCTTTTCCAAACAGAAATCAATTCTACTATTGTAGACCAGCTTCTTACCAAATATTGCAATGAATTTTCAACTCTTCCAAATGCTCTAGTTATTTGTTGAACAAAACCTAATGTAATAGCACCTGATACAATAGTCGGTGCCAATGCCAAATATGGAACTATCACCATACCTTGAAAATAACTCCACTTGACTGCATTAAAATATAAGTAGTGAAAATACGATTTATAGTGAATACCTCTTACTCTGTCATACAGTTGACCTATTGTTGGTGGAGCCGCCCTTATAGGATCGTCTTCTCCGTGAACTAATTCTTTTCTATAGCCAGCTTCTTCTTTTTGAATATCATATTCAATACCAGGCAATTTAATACCAACAGCAGCTAATAAAACTGTTCCACCAAGTGCAGATATTATCGCAACCCAAACTAGAGCATGATCAACCTCACCAATCCATGGAAGAACATCGACCTGTTTGGACAATCCCCATAATATTGGTAAGAAGGCTACTAGTGTCATTATACTATCTAAAAGCCCAACGCCAAGGCCTTCCATTATTCTTGCAAATTTTAAAGTATCTTCTTGAACTCTCTGCGAAGCTCCTTCTGTTAAACGAGCTTTTAACCATTGTGAGTGGTAATACTCAGCCATTGAAGTTCTCCACCTAAATACCCAATGGGATACAAAAAATCCTGTTATAATAGCAATTATAATCCAAAGACCTGCAACTTTTGCAAATGTAAATAAATATCCAATAAATTCGGTTTCGGTTACAGAACCAGGCTCTGTCAGAGCTTTTTGAAGTGTATCATAGAATTCACCAAACCATTCGTTAATTTTTACATCTAATTGTACTTGATACCAAGTTGAAACTAATATGAAGATCGATCCAAATATACTCCAACCATACCATCTTCTTTCTGTAAAAAATTTAAACATTATTTTGTAAAATTATCAGCGTAAGATTTTAAAGTAATTTTTCTTTTATTCGGTTCTATTACCTCAAAATCAATATTATTTTTTTTTGCATACTCAATTGCTAATTCTTTATTAGAAAATTCTAATTTTAATTCACCATAAGTATCAGTGGAACTCTCCCAACCCATCAAAGGATTTGTGCCAGGATCATCAGTAATGTATTCAATAATCCATTTATCAAATTTTTTTAAGCCTGACTGCATGGCAGTCTTAGACGGTTTATATATTTTTGCTTTTTTCATAAAATGGTCGGGGTGGTAGGATTCGAACCTACGGCCCCTTGGTCCCAAACCAAGTGCGCTACCAGGCTGCGCTACACCCCGAATGGAGTACTAATA
>CACNAX010000044.1 GCA_902618565.1 uncultured Pelagibacteraceae bacterium | reverse complement strand
GGAGGATTAAAATAATGTCAAACAAAGAAAAGCACTGGGAAAAAACCAAAGGATTAATGATAATTACATTAATTATTTGGTTTGTTTTCGGTTATCTGATCTTCATGTTTGGTTCTGACCTAAACACTTCAAGTTTTATGGGATATCCATTAGCGTATTACATGTGTGCGCAAGGTTCCATCATTGCATTTGTGGTCCTAATTTTTTGGTTTGCAAATCGACAGGAAAAAATCGATGAAGAGTTTGGTTTTACCGAAAAGGAGGATGATTAATGTTTAAAGGCAATTTTATTGACAACCTACCAAAAATTTACGGAACATATACTGGGGGCTTCATTGTATTCATCATATTGATGGCGATAGCGGAGCAAGCAGGTATGACTGCTAAAACGATTGGTATTTTGTTTGTCGCCTTTACAGTTTGTATATATGCCTTGATTGGATATTTATCTAGAACTGTTCAGGTCGATGCTTATTATGTTGCTGGAAGACAGGTACCAACAGTATTTAACGGAATGGCAACTGCAGCTGACTGGATGTCAGGTGCATCATTCGTTGCAATGGCTGGTGGTATTTATTTTGGTGGTTATACTTATATGGCTTTCTTGGTCGGTTGGACTGGGGGATACGTTTTAGTATCATCACTTTTAGCACCATACTTAAGAAAATTTGGATGTTACACTGTGCCAGATTTCATTGGAACAAGATACGGCGGAAACTTTGCAAGATTCTGTGCAGTAGTTGTTTTAACATTGGCTTCTTTTACGTATGTAACAGCTCAAATTAACGCAACAGGAACAATTGCATCAAGAGCACTAAGTATTCCATTTGAATTAGGAGTTTGGGTTGGACTAGTAAGTATTTTACTTTGTTCAATGTTAGGCGGAATGAGAGCTGTAACTTGGACACAGGTTGCACAATACATAGTATTGATTATTGCTTATCTAATTCCAGTATTCTGGATTAGTAACAAATCTGGATTTGGTTTCTTTCCACACTTTATGTTAGGTGAAGAAGTGGCTAGATTAGGTGATCTTGAAGCTCAATTTGGATTAGTCAAAAATGCTGCTGCAGACGTCAAAGCTGCAGGTGTACCAGGTGGTCTAAAATCTATCGCTGTATCACACGCAGGTGTGCCAGAAGGTGGAATGGCTGCATGGAAGTTTATTTCATTAGCGCTATGTATGATGGTAGGAACAGCTTCTTTACCTCACATTTTAATGAGATACTTCACTACTCCAAGTGTTAAAGCTGCAAGAAAATCAGTGGCATGGTCACTATTCTTTATTGCATTGCTTTATACTTCAGCGCCAATGCTTGCAACATTATCCAAGATCTCACTAATAGATCCAAACTTACCGACAGGTATTATTGGAAAACCAATTGCTGAAATTATGCAAATCGAGTGGGTAAATGCTTGGATTAATGTAAAACAAGCCTTCATAGCAGACTTTAACGGAGATGGTATTCTTCAGTTAAATGAATGGTTTATGAGAGGTGACGTAGTTGTACTAGCAACTCCTGAAGTTGCTGGATTACCATACGTAATCTCTGGACTAGTTGCTGCAGGAGGAATGGCTGCTGCGATGTCAACAGCTGATGGACTAATTCTTGCTATCGCTAACGCTTTATCACATGATATATATTACAAAATCATTGATCCAAAAGCGGATGTAAGAAAAAGATTGTTAGTTGCTAGAGTTCTTCTAATAGTTATTGGTGCCGCTGGAGCATACATTGCATCGATGAGGATCACTAGCATCCTTGGTGCAGTTGCTTGGGCATTTGACTTTGCAATGTCAGGATTGTTCTTCCCATTAATACTTGGTGTATGGTGGAAGAGAGCAACAAGACAAGGAGCAATAGCAGGTATGATAGCAGGTCTTGCATCAGGAACAGCTTATCTAATTTATGTGTATCCTAAGTTTATGGGCAATGCACCTTGGTTAGGTATTGACCATTTACGTTTCGGTATTATCGGAGCGTCTGTCTGTTTAGTTGTAATGGTTGTAGTAAGTTTAATGACTGAAGAACCAGATAAAGCTACACAGCAAATGGTAGACGAAGTTCGTGTTCCATCAGGTAAGACAATACTTGGTAAGCAACACTAAATTAAACTTTTTGGGGGCGGATACCGCCCCCATTTTTTTCAGATAAATGCCTTTATATATTTTAGTAATAGACTACATTTTAGGTATCATTATGTGGACTTTAATTGGAAGATCTGCAATGAATATTTTTCAAAAAGAAGATTCTGAATTCTTTTTTATGAAAGTATTTGTGAAATACACAAATCCAATTATTAAAATTTTTAAATTCATAACTTAGTCCCACTTTATGTTGCATGGTTTTTTTATATGTTTAGATTTTATTTAATGCCTTATTTAATGGGTTATTCTGTTATGGGAATGTTATCGTTTCCATTAGAAAGTGAAATAGCTGCAGAAATTTACAAAGTATTTGGTAAATAATAATTCAAATATATTTAAAAATTGATAGTACTAGTTTTTATTAATTAATGAAAAATATACAAATTTCACCTTCAATTCTCTCAGCAGATTTTAGTCAGTTAGGTAATGAGATTAAACGACTAGAGGATGGTGGTGCAGATTTGATACATGTTGATGTAATGGATGGACATTTTGTTCCGAATATCACAATTGGTCCCCCAGTGATAAAAACTCTAAGAAATTATACA
>CACNAX010000043.1 GCA_902618565.1 uncultured Pelagibacteraceae bacterium | reverse complement strand
AGTTTCATTTTTATTTTTTGAAATTTCTGAGAAAAATTTCTTATAACTTTTGACTAATTTGTATTCTCTAAATTTAAATGTGTTTTTTTCTTTAACTCGAAAAAATTTTTTTGAATTTAAAAAAGTTAAGTCAAAAACTTTCACATTAAAATATTTTTTTAAAAATTTGATTTCAAATCTTTCATAATCACGTTTGGAAAAACCTATCTCTGTTAAAAAAAAAAAATTTTTAGATTTGTTTAAAACTTTTGTTTGCATATTTAAATCTAATTACATCTGTGTTTCCATACTTATCATTTGATGCTATGCCTATGAATAAAACATCATCTATTGGTATGGTATCATTATGAAATGCGTAATGCCAAATACCTTTTTTTAAATCAAAATCAAAATTATCGTGAATGAATCTTTTAGTTTTAGTTTGAATAGCTAAGTAGGGTTGTGGACCAAAAACTTCTCCTTTTTTTTGATAAATTTTTATTCTCGGAACATCCATTTTATTTGATGGATAAAATTTGAAACCAAGTTTTATTGCTTGTTTTTTTTTAACATTTTTTCCAAATAGATAGCTCCTAAAAGCATCCTTTGTGTTCATATAATTATAATTTATTTTTGGAAATTTTTTTGAAACCTTTTTTATTAAATTTCTTAAATAATTAACTTCATATTCCAAATCTCGAAAATCATGACTTGCAAATCCCACAAGTGCTTTTTTACCATTTGAAGCTTGAATAAAAGCTTTTTTTATTTCAGACTCATCTACACTAGCTATTCTATTTAAAACATTTAAAGCTCGTCCAATATATCTTTTACAATTACCACTTATTTGATAATCGCTATGATCAGGATTATAAACTTCCCATTTTTGCGTTGCTCTTCTCCAATCACCGGATCTTCCATTTTTAAAATCAATATTATTCTCTAAAGTTTTTAAATCTGGATGGGACATGTTTGAAATATCAAATGGAATCCACTGTTCAAGAATTAAATTACTATCTGGTCTTTCACTTTGAAAACCTGCTCTAAAGCTTGAAGGAAAAAATTTTCTTTCTATAATTTTTCTAGACAATATTTGATAAAATTCAGGGGAATTCACGTAAGAAGTTGCACATTTGTGAGCTTCAAAGTAAGTTGACATGGGATGAAAATGCCAAAAAATTTTATCTGTTTTATTACGATATTTTTTAATTTCATCTTTATAAAAATCAAAAATTTTATGATAACCTAAAATTCTTTTTCTTGGATTTATTTTATATCCAGTATGATCTAAACAGTGCCAACTAAAAACCCAAGGCTTTCCAAATGAATCACAATCTAAATTTCTAAATTCTTTAGAGAAAATTTTTTGATTCATTAACTTTATTGCATTTAAATTATTATTATATTTATAAAGATGATTATTTAATATTTTTGAAACACCTTCTTTCATTTTTTCAGAGATAGGATATTCATTATTCTTAAGCAGTTGCAGAGTTCTTGAGGTTCTTTTATTTTTTGGGAAATTCAAACCATATAAACTTTTAATTCTATCAAACGTTGCATCAATTGACTCGAAAAGAGGTCCCTCAGTATCGATAGCATGAACAAAATATATCTCACTCATAAATTAAATTAATCTTTTATTTAATATAAGATTAATCATCTGTACCATCCAAATTCGCTGTATGTCTTAAATACCATTTTTTTTTAATTTTTTTCCATAAATGCGGAGGCCTAAATTTGTTAATTCTGTCCATAAATAGATTTTTTTTAATTCCTAAATAATATAAAATTTCACCCAAGTAACGATCTGGAAACTCTCCATCATATTTTTTAATTAAGTTTTTTCCTTCATCATATGTTAAATGATTGTTTCTGATTTCTTGACTGACATCATAAGTTGTTCTTCCAATTCCAAATTTAATAAAAGTAGTATAATAATGTAAATCGTCAATTTTATCATCTATACTATTATATTTTTGATATGTTCCTTGTGTTCTAAATGGTCTTGGTAAAAATCCACAATTTTTGACAGCATAATAATAAGTTTCTTGGGGTGTCCATTTTAAATAATACCCAAGATAGTGTACCTCTAACTTTTTTTGTTCTATTTCTCCTATCTCAGAAGGCATAAAATCTTTTAAGTAAGAAAATTTAATTTTATAATCTTGTTGCAATTTTTTTATTTGTACACCTCCTAAATAAATATTATTAAAATTTTTGAATGTATAATAAGATTTGTGCCTCAAGGACGAATTATTATCAGCAATCGGATTTCCATGTTCAGCTTCATTTTCTCCGTAAAAAACTAGAGGTATATTCATTTTTAATGCAATTTTTATAGGATAATTTTTTTGACCTAACATAAATGTTTGAAAAGGATGCATTAAATTTAAAATACCTAATTTTGTAAGTTTTATCATAGACATTTCATCTCTTTTTGCACTGATATTATCAAAGCGACCTGAAGCTAACCAATTTTGAAAGTTTTTTTTACCATAATCTGTATATAAGATTGGAGGCCATGTGACAGTCAACGGGTTCATTCCATATTTATATTTTAAAATATGAGATGCATAACAACTATCTTTTCCTCCACTACCAGGTACAATGCAGTCATATTTACCGTATTTACCCCTATGTTTATCTAACAATTTAAGTAACTTTTTTTCTCTTTCTTTAAAATTAATTTTTTTTTTTATCTGAGAATAATGCCAACTATCTGAGATTTGGTTTTTATCGAAACCTATAGTTTTTTTTTTATCGTAAGCTTTGTGATGAAA
>CACNAX010000042.1 GCA_902618565.1 uncultured Pelagibacteraceae bacterium | reverse complement strand
CAATTTCTTTAAAGCCACCTGAGCCTTGTCTTTTTAAACTACTTGATCCAGTTATATAAATTATCGGTGTTCTTTCTCCCCATGCTTCCATCATGGATGGTACTGCATTTGCAAAACCTTCTGGCCCAACTAAACATACAGATGGTTTTCTTGTAATTCTTGTGTGTCCATCTGCTAAGTGTCCAGCTATTTGTTCATGAGGACAATTAACTACATCAATTTGACATTCCATGAAACCTTCAATTGCAGGATTACAAAACCCACCGGATAGAGTAAAAACTTTATTAATACCTTTATCTTTTAATGCTCTTGCAATTAATGCTCCACCTCTTATTTTTTTTTCCATATTAGTAAGTTGTATTCATAAAAAGTTTCTGTTCAATTATATCAGAAGAAACCTCATTAATATCATTTAATCCAACCAAACCTAGTGTTGTGCTAGTTTCTTCTTTAATTATATCCACAATTCTTCTTAACCCGCTGGCTCCATCAGCTCCCATTGCATACATTAGAGGTCTTCCAATCATTGAAAAATCTGCTCCTAAAGCTAATGATCTTACAATATCACTACCACTTCTTATTCCACTATCAAATATAATTGGAAAATTATTTCCTACTGCTTCTCTAATAAAAGGTAAAATATTAATTGCTGCTGAGGCACTATCTAATTGTCTACCTCCATGATTTGAAACTTGTATGGCATCAGCACCCATTTCTTTAATTTTAACTGCATCATCAGATGACATGATACCTTTTACAATTAATTTACCTTTCCATTTATTTCTTACTCTTTTTAGAGTTTCCCAATCTGTTTTTCCTCTACTTTCTTTTCTTTTAAAAATACCTTTTCCACTTTTTGAAGTTTCGTAATTCATTGGCTTTGGTATTCCATTAAGCAATGTAGATATTGACCAAACTGGATGAGTTGCAAAATCAAAAAATTGTTTAGGTCCAATTTTAAATGGATATGAAAATCCATTTTTATCATCTCTAGTTCTTCTTGATAAAACTGGAACATCAACTGTAAGTATAGCTACCTCATAGCCAGTTTTTTCTGCTCTATCGAGCAATTCCATGACAAAGGCTTCATCCTGAAAAATATAAAGTTGAAGCCACGAATGACCTTCTGAAAGTTCATACATTCTTTCTAAAGTAGTTGTGGAAGCCATCGATACACAAGTTGGTATATTATTTCTTGCACTCTCTTTTGCCAGCATTGAGTCTGCGCCCGGCCATGAAAGATTTGTCATACCCATTGGGGCAAAACCAAATGGATAGTCATAGTTAAATCCAAGAATACTTTTTTTTAATTTTCTTTCCTCTACATTTCTTAGAACTCTTGGTTCTAGACGTATTTGGTCTAAAGCAAGACTATTAATTTCTGATAATTTTTCATCTCCTGATGCACCGTCAATAAAATCGTAAACTATCTTTGGTAATCTTTTCTTTGATAGTTTTTTTGCGTCTTCAATGCTAAAAATTTTTTTACTGGCTTTAATGTTATCCATTTAAATTTTTTATATATGTTTTTAAACTTATCTTATCATGTCTAGTCACATAATAAGCATCATGATTAATTCTTGAAGAATAAACCTCTGAAGGAACTCCGTCAATAAAAAGCACAGCTACACCATCATCAATAGCTATTCCCTCTGGCAAATTTCCATCTTTAATTTCTGAAATAAATTTTCGAAGTCGATTATTATCTGAAGAATGCGGTGTACAACTTCCATCTAAAAAATTTATTCCTTTTAATGGACTTAGCTCTTTATTGACTGAGTCTGACAATATCCAATCAAACCAACAGACGGCTCCTGCACTTATTCCACTTAAAATTATTCCTTTTTCATATGCATCTTTAAATACTTTGATAAGATCATGTCTTTTCCAAATATTAATCATGTCAGAGGTATTACCACCTCCTACATAAATTATATCTTTGTTCAACAGCCATTCATTAAAACCTTCAACACTAGAACAGAGATTAAAATGAGATAATTTAAATTTTTGTGATTTAAATCTTTTATAAAAAAGATCGATCTTTTCTTGATTATCATTGCTAGCCGTAGGTAAAAAACCGATATTGATTTTTGATTTATTAACTTGATTTATAACAAATTCATCCAAGTCTTTATCTGATGAGTGTGTAAATCCTCCACCACCAATTGCTATTATTATTTTTTTATTCCTGACCACGGAGAAGGACCTGTTGGAATATCGATTTTTAAACCTCTTACAATTTCATTTTTAAAATCATACATTGGTAAGGTGCATATCTCACCTTTATGAATTTTATTATCATTACAATTAACATCCACTATTAATCCTGGTTTATGTTTTGTAGAATTCATTAAAACTATTCCAACACCACATTTTTGAAAAGGTGACCAAGTGCTAGATGTAATTTTTCCAATTATTTCATTATTAAATTTTATGTAAGTTCCTTTTAAACCTGTTCCATTTTCTACTCGTATTCCCCAACATCTTTTTTCTTTATCAGCAGTCATCAATGCTGATTTTCCAATAAAATAATTTTTTTTTAAATCGACATACTTACCTAAACCAACATCATATGGATTTGTTTCATGATTAAAGTCTTGCCCAGCTGATAATAATCCAGATTCTATTCTTTTACATCTGAAACCAGGGGTGCCTGTGAGTATCATTCCCATTTTTTTTCCTTCTTCAAGAATATAATCCCCAACTTTTTCAGTATTATTATTTTTTCTAAAATAAATTTCCCAACCAAGTTCATTACTAAATCCTGATCTACTTATGATTACTTTTTCATTAAGTATAGTAATTTCTTTCCAATCAAAATATTTCCAATTATCAGGAAAAGTTTCTTTACTTAA
>CACNAX010000041.1 GCA_902618565.1 uncultured Pelagibacteraceae bacterium | reverse complement strand
AAATTTGGAAAATCTCAACTAGACTCTTGGATAACAATGCAAAAATCTCACGCAATCGCAAATGGTACTTATGTGGTTGCTATAAATAGAGTTGGAACAGAAAAAAAAGGTAAGAAGAAAATAGAATTCTGGGGAAACTCAATGATCATAGATCCTAGTGGACAAATAATTGGAAAACTTGGGAATAAAAAAGAAGAAATTTTAATTCGTGAAATAAACTATAAAAAAATTGATTCAGCCAGAGAGCATTGGCCTTTTTTAAGAGATAGAAGAATCGATTTTTATAAAGGCATACTAAAAAATCCTGCAGATGAATGAAAACTTTAATGGATTTAGAATGCCGGCTGAATGGGAGTCTCAAAATTCAGTTTGGATTGCTTGGCCTTATAATAAAAATGATTGGCCTGGATTATATCAATTTATTCCTGAAGTAATTTTAAAGATTATAAAAAAAATCTCTAAAAATCAAAAAATTAACTTAATCGTTAGCAAAAATATAAAAAATATAAAAAAATTAATAAAACTTAATAAAATCAAAAATATCAACTTCCACTATATTAAAACTGATAGAATATGGTTAAGAGATTCTGGACCCATATTTATAACAAACAAGGTCAAAAAGAAAAAAGTAATACTAAATTTTGGTTTTAACGGATGGTCAAAGTATAAAAATTATAAAAATGACAATAAAATCAATAATAGTATTAGTAAAATTGCTAATTTTAAAAAGATTGATCCAATAATCAAAAAAAAAGGCAGAATTAGAAAAATAATCATGGAAGGAGGGGCATTTGATGTAAATGGCTCAGGTACAATTTTATTAACTGAAGAATGTTTGTTAAGCAAAATTCAAGAAAGAAATAAAAATTTTAAAAAAAAAGACTACGAAAAAATGTTTAATAAATACTTAAATATAAAAAACTTTATATGGCTTAAAAAAGGAATTGCTGGCGATGACACGCATGGACATGTTGATGACATATCAAGATTTGTTTCAAGAAATACGATTATGACTGCGGTTGAAAATAATAAAAAAGATATAAATTACAAAAACTTAAATAAGAATTTAAATATATTGAAAGAAAGTAAATGTGAGAAAGGAAAGAAATTCAAAATTATAAAAGTTCCTATGCCTTCACCAATTTATATTGAGAATACAAGAGTTCCTGCAAGTTATATGAATTTTTATATTTGTAATAAAAAAATAATTCTTCCAATATTCAAAGTAAAAGAAGACAATATTGCAATTAAAATTTTCAAAAATTACTTTAGAAATAGAAAAATCGAAACAGTTGACTGTAGCAAATTGATATGGGGATTTGGTGCAATACATTGCATGACCCAACAAGAACCTAAAATTTAGTTATGCTGCTTTTAGTGTGCCGAGTAATAATCTAAAAGGTATCAACATTACAAGAGCTACAAATATTTTTACCGCAAGATCTCCTAACGATAAAGTTACCCAAGGAATTCCCGTTCCATAGAATGATATTGAGAAAAATAAAAAAGTATCAACAGTTGAACCTATCAAAGAAGATGTTAAAGGTGCTATAAACCACTTTTTTTGTCTTAATTGATCAAATATCTGAACATCTAAAAGTTGAGCAATTATAAAAGCTGTTCCTGAACCAATTGCTATTCTTATAGAAATAAGATCAGTAAAATTAGTTGAAAATATTAAAGTAAACAAAATTCCAATTGTGAAGCCTATATAGACAATTTTTCTAGCTACTAATTTTCCAAAGGATCTGTTGGCTAAATCTGTAATTAAAAATGCAATTGGATAACTAAAAGCACCGTAAGTTAAAATTTCCTCTAAACCGTAATATTTTATAGGAAATTGAACTAAATAATTAGATGCTAGCACAACCAATCCCATTAAAAATGAGAGAGTAAGAAAAACTTTATTCATTATGCTGTTTTTGCGATTATTGATTTTTTAAGCTTTTTTAATCTTAACGATAAATCTCTTGATTTTGCAGATTTTAAGAAATTATCAAAGCTACCTTTTTTATCTACAGATCTAACACCTGCATTTGAAACTGTTAATCTCATAGATTTTTTTAAAAGTTCACTTTTAAATTTTACTTTCTTTAAATTTGGAAGAAATCTTCTCTTAGTTTTATTGTTAGCGTGACTAACATTATGACCTTTTAGAGGGATTTTACCAGTAAGTTCGCATTTTTTAGACATAAATTTTCAAGATGTATATGGTCTTAAAGAATACCAGTCAAGATTAATTTTTTGTTCCAATAGCTTCAGAAATATTTTTAAAACCTTCTCTTTTTACAATTTCATCGAGATCTTTATTAATCTTTGAAGCAATAGTTGGTCCTTTATAAACCATACCTGTATACAATTGCACAAGAGTTGCACCGCTTACAATTTTATTAAAAACGCCATCGGCAGAGTCAACGCCTCCAACTCCAATTATTAAGATTTTTTTTCCAACTAATTTAAAAAATTTATTAATCAATTCATTAGAGATATTTTCAAGTGGTTTTCCAGACAAACCACCTTTCTCTAATTTATTTATATTAGATATATTTTCTCTATTTCTATCTGTCGTATTTGAAACTATAACTATTTTAACATTATATTTTAAAAAAAGTTCTGAGATTTCATCAATACTTTTTTCATCAATATCAGGAGATACTTTGACTGCTATTGGCACATTTGAATTTAAATTTTTCTTTTCTTCATTTATGCATTTTAAAAGATTATCTAACTCTTCATTTTTGTGAAAGTTTCTTAAATTTTCTGTGTTAGGAGAAGAGATATTAATTGTAATATAGTCTGCTATATTATGAAATTTTCTGAAACAAATTAAATAATCTTCAACTCTGTTTTCAGTATCTTTATTAGGTCCTATATTAATACCAAGTAATCCATTAGGTGAATTATTTTCAATATTTTTTTTACTTTCTTCTGATCCAATATTG
>CACNAX010000040.1 GCA_902618565.1 uncultured Pelagibacteraceae bacterium | reverse complement strand
TGTGAAAATTCAATATCAATCTTATTGTGACATCCAAAATTATCTCCATCAACCTGAACGGGAATTTCAAAATTATTGCAATTAATTTGGATACTTTTTGAATAGGTGGTTATAACAGATTTGTTTCTTGATAAATCTCCATAAATAATTATCAAAATAATATAATACATTAATTTTAGCCTACTTAAATCTTTAAAAACATAAGTTATTAATCTATCATCAAAAATGTTTGACTTATTTATCTTATGATGACCAGCATAATATTTGGTATTAGAACTTAATACCCAATCAGCTTGATATTTTTGACCATCAAAGAAAACATCAAGTTTATTATTTCTCATAAATAAAAAATGCTGAAACCCTTTTAAACCAAATATTATCTTACCAAGTATTTTTTTTATACGTGTATCAATAGAGTGAACAATTTTAGCATCCCAACCAATACCAGCCATTAAAAAAAAATAATTTTTATTTATTTTTATAAGATTAGATTGTTTATAATTATTTGATGTTAAAATATTACAAATATCATCTACTTTTTTATTTATCGATAACTCTGCTTGAAGTAAATTGGCTGTTCCAGCCGGTATGTACCCAATTGCAAATTTATCATTAAAATCAAAGTCATTTTTTATCAATTCATTGATAGCAAATGATACTGATCCATCTCCACCAGCAACTATCAATCTATCATAATTTTTATTTTTAAATTCCAAAAATATTTCTTTCGCCTCTTTTTCAGATTTGGTTTTGAAATAATCTACAGAGTTGTTAATTTTTAATTTTTCATAAATCTTATTTACAAATTTTATTTTTTTCCCTGTTGAAGAATTAAGGTTATAAATCAAACAATAATGCATAATTTTTTCGTAACTAATTTTTAATAAATCTTTAACATTTCAATGACATAAGAATTAAATGATTCGAGTTACAGTTGTGTTACAAAATAGGTTTTTTTAATGCCTCCGTTATTAAAATATAGGAGTATATTTATATCTGATGTGCATCTTGGCACCAAAGGTTGTCAAGCTAACAAGCTTTTAGAATTTTTTAAGAATTCAAGATCCGAGAACCTTTATTTAGTTGGAGATATAATCGATGTTTGGGCAATGCAAAAGAGTTTCTATTGGCCTCAAGAGCATAATGATGTCATACAAAAAATATTGAGAAAAGCCAGGCACGGGACAAAAGTATTTTACATAATTGGAAATCATGATGAGGTATTTAGAAAATTTATTCCAATGCATTTAGGTGATATTAAAATAGTAAATAGAGTTATTCATGAAACGCAGTTAGGAAAAAAATATTTAGTTGTTCATGGTGATGCTTGGGACGGAGTAATGAAATATGCTAAATGGCTTTCTAAATTAGGAGCTATTGCCTATGAATTATTACTTAAAATTAATGTTATTATAAATTTTTTTAGAAAATTGAGAGGTAAAGACTATTGGTCATTGGCAAAATTTTTAAAATATAAGGTAAAAAATGCTGTAAAATTTATAGGTGAATATGAAAACACACTTTCTTCATATGCAAAAAGGAAAAAATTTGATGGAATAATTTGTGGACACATACATCATGCTGAAAATTTAAATCTTGATGGTGTTAATTATTTAAATTGTGGCGATTGGGTTGAGTCATGTACAGCCTTGGCAGAAAAATATGATGGAACTTTTGAGATAATTTATTGGGATAAAAAAAGAAAAGAATATATTTCAGAAAATATTGATAATAACAGGATCGGTTCATTCAAAAAAGCATCTTAAAGAATGAAAATATTAATTGTTACCGATGCTTATTACCCTCAAGTTAATGGTGTTGTAAGAACTCTCCACGAAACTGGTGAAATTCTTAAATCACAAGGTCAAACTATTGAATATATTACTCCTCAACAATTTCTTACCATGCCCATGCCAAAATATAATGAAATTAGATTGTCCTTAAATGTTTGGCCCCGTGTAAGTAACTTAATTAAATCAATTAAACCTGATGCAATACATATTGCAACAGAAGGACCCTTAGGGTTTATGGCACGAAGACATTGCATTAAAAATGGCTTAAAATTTACCACAAGTTTTCACACAAGATTTGATAAATACATGAAACTTTATATGCCTATCATTCCAGCTAAATGGTCAGAAAAATTTTTATGCAATTTTCATAATAAAGCTGAAAGAATTTTAGTAACAACAGAATCTATGCGTGAAGAATTAATTTCTTTAGGTATTGATAACAATAAAATGGTTACATGGACCAGAGGAGGTAATCATGGTGCATTTAAAAACCCCATTAAGAAAGACTTACCTTATAAAAGACCTATATGGATATATGTTGGAAGAGTTGCTGTTGAAAAAAATATCAAAGCATTTTTAGATTTAGATCTTGAAGGTACTAAAATTATAATTGGTAAAGGTCCTGATTTAAACAATTTAAAAAAAAAGTTTCCAAAAGACATTTTTTTAGGTGAGAAAACAAATGGAGAATTAGCTTCTCATTTTGCATCATCTGATGTTTTTGTATTTCCAAGTAAAACAGATACGTTTGGTATAGTTGTCTTAGAGTCTTTAAATTGTGGCACACCAGTCGCAGCTTACCCTGTACCGGGACCTAAAGATATATTAGGGGGTACTAATATTGATACTTTAGATAATGATTTGAAAACCTCTGCTTTAAAAGCTTTGAAGGTAAGTCGTCAAGATTGTCTTGATTTTGCAAAAAAATATTCTTGGGAGGAAACGGCAAAAATATTTTTTGAAAATATTTCACCTAATAATTAAAGACAATATACATTACATTTGTTAAAACATATCCATGTTTTGGGCAGAGTTGATACTTATAGTTATAATAATCATTTTATTATATTTTTTATTTAAAAAAAATATTAAGCCAGAAAACACAGCACCAGTTGTAAACAAGACTAATAAGGATGATTTAGGAAAAAGAGTAATTATTGAAGAATTAGAAGATCAATTCTTTGCTTTAGATAAATATAATTTAATCAAATATCTAAACAAAAGTGCAAAACAACGTTTTGGAGAAAACCTAATTGATAAAAATATTTCAAGTGTAATTAGAGATACAAAATTATTAGAAACGATTGAAGAGGCTATCAAAGATCAAACTACAAAAAATGTCAATGTAGAAATAAATTTACCATCTTATCAACTTTACAAAATCTATGTTATTCCTGGTCCGACCTATTTGTTTTCAGAAATAAACTCTGTCGTATTGTTTCTAAAAGATTTTACAGAAATAACAAAAGCACAAAAACTAAAAACTGATTTTGTTGCAAATGTGAGTCATGAATTAAGAACACCTTTAGTTTCGATTAAAGGTTCTTTAGAAACTATTCTTGGACCAGCTTCAAAAGACCAAGAGGCGCA
>CACNAX010000039.1 GCA_902618565.1 uncultured Pelagibacteraceae bacterium | reverse complement strand
TCTTTAGAGACGTTTTTTACTTCAGGAGTTGAGGAGACAAGGGCTTGGACAATTAACAAAAATTGCATGGCACCTCAAGCAGCAGGTATAATTCATACAGATTTTGAAAAAGGTTTTATAAGAGCAGAAACTGTGTCTTATCAAGATTTCGTTGGTAGTGGTGGTTGGTTAAAATCAAGAGAAAACGGTAAAATGAGATTAGAGGGTAAAGATTATATTGTTAAAGATGGGGATGTTCTAAACTTTAGATTCAACACGTGACCATATCTTCTTCATTGTAAAGTAAACCAATACAGTCAATATTATCAAATAAGCTATAACTCTAAATCCTGTTTTATGTCTTTGCTCCAAATGTGGTTCTGCTGACCACATCAGAAAATTTGTAACATCTTTAGACATTTGCTCAGCGGTAGCTTTTGTTCCATCTGTATACTCAATTAAATCATCAGATAAAGGAGCTGGCATTTTAATTTTATTACCATACATATACTTGTTGTAATAAACACCATCATCAAGTTCTACACCCTCTGGTGGTTCAGAATATCCTAACAATAAGGAATAAATATAATCTGCTCCGCCTTTTCTTGCCTTAACTAGAACAGACATATCTGGTGGATAAGCACCACCATTAGCAGCTTTAGCTTCTTGCTCATTAGCATATGGCATCACGAATTTATCAGATAATTTGGCTGGTCTTACAAACATTTCTCCAGTGCTGTCAGGACCATCTGTAACCTCAAAACTTGCAGCTATTGCTTTAGCCTCTGCTTCAGAAAATTCTGGTCCACCCTTTTCTGCCAAATTTCTATAGGTTAAATATTTCATAGAATGGCAAGATGCACATACTTCTGTATATACTTGATAACCCCTTTGAAGTGATGCTCTATCAAATTTTCCAAAGAGACCTTTGAAAGTCCATTTAGTCTCTAAAAAAGGAGGTGATTTTTCAGCAGAGTTAGATGAATTTAGCACTATAACTGAGAATATTAATACAAAAAAAATATTTTTTAACTTTCTCACTTTATTGTTTTTTCTATTTTTTCATCACTCCTTGCTGCAGCTAAATTTGGTGAGCCTCCTAAAACTGGCTCGGTAATACTCAAAGGCAGCGGGGTAGTTTTTTCTTTCCATCCTAAAACTGGAAGAATAATTAAAAAATGCGCAAAGTAATACGCTGTAGCAACTCTTGCAATTAACAAGTACAATCCTTCAGCTGGCATCGCCCCTACATATCCTAGAATTAAAACATCAGCTACCAAGATCCAGTAGAACTGTCTAAATAATGGTCTGAAAACTGCTGATCTAACTTTTGACGTATCCAACCATGGTAAAGCAGCTAAAATTAAAATAGCTGATAACATAGCAACAACACCCATAAGTTTATCAGGAACAGATCTTAAGATCGCATAAAAAGGTAATAAGTACCACTCAGGAACTATATGGGCAGGAGTTACAAGTGGATCCGCCTCGATATAATTATCAGCATGTCCTAAAATATTTGGCTGATAAAATACAAACATCGCAAAAACAATACAAAACATTAATAACGCAAAAGCATCTTTAATCACGATGTATGGATGAAACGGAACTGTATCTTTAGAAGGCTTTTTAATATCAATACCAACTGGATTGTTATTTCCAGGAACATGTAATGCCCATATGTGAAGTACTACAAGCCCTAGTATTAAAAACGGTATCAAGTAATGCAGAGTAAAAAATCTTGTTAAAGTTGGATTGTCAACTGAGTAACCACCCCATAACCAAGTTGTTATACTCTCTCCCACAAGTGGTATTGCACTAAATAAATTTGTTATTACTGTTGCTCCCCAAAAACTCATTTGTCCCCAAGGAAGAACATACCCCATAAAAGCAGCTGCCATCATTAGCAGATAAATTATAATTCCAAGTATCCAAATTATTTCTCTAGGAGATTTATATGATCCATAAAATAAAGATCTAAAAATATGAATATAAACTGCAAGGAAAAACATAGAAGCACCATTTGCGTGAACATATCTTAACAACCATCCATAATTCACATCTCTCATTATATGTTCGACACTGCTGAATGCCATATCTGCATGAGCAATGTAGTGCATAGCCAAAACTAATCCTGTAACTATTTGGGTAATTAAGCAAAAAGTTAATATCCCACCAAAAGTCCACCAGTAATTTAAATTTTTTGGTGTAGGGTAATCTGTTAAGTGATTTGCCAATGTAAGCAAAGGCAATCTATCATTAAACCATTTACCAAACTTTGAACTAGGTGTGTATTCGTGATCACTCATATTTATCCAATCTTAATCGTGTTAGTATTTACAAATTCGTATTTAGGTATCTCCATATTAGTTGGAGCTGGTCCTTTTCTAATTCTGCCAGATGTATCATAATGAGAACCATGGCAAGGACAAAACCAACCATCATAATCACCTTTATCTGTTAATGGAACACATCCTAGATGAGTACAAATCCCAAGCATCACTAACCATTCAGGATTCTTTGCTCTATCTTCATCTTTTTCAGGATGCTTAAGATCATTGATGTCAACTGCTCTCGCTTTTTTAATTTCATCATCCGTTCTTCTCTTTATAAAAACAGGTTTACCTCTCCAAAGAACCGTTAAAGATTGTCCTGGTTGCATTGAACTTACATCTACTTCTGTGCTTGCTAATGCTTTTACAGAGGCATCTGGGTTCATTTGATCGACTAATGGCCAAACAGCAGCACCTACTCCAACAGCACCTGCTGCGGCAGTAGCAGTAAACAAGAAATCTCTTCTGTTGGTCTTTTTTTCGTCTTTTTGATCTGACATCTTTAATATTTTATAACTTTGGTAATATATGATTTCATATAATAAAAAAGAGATATTTCTATGGTAACAATGACACAGAAACCTTTAAAACACGGTCTAAAAGTAGCTCTATATCAGCCGGATATTCCTCAAAATACAGCTTCAATTATTCGAACTTGTTCTTGCCTAGGTGCTAGTTTAGAAATCATTGAACCTTGTGGGTTTTTATTCAGCGATAAAAGGTTCAAGAGGGTTGTTATG
The DNA here is from genome assembly GCA_902618565.1 of uncultured Pelagibacteraceae bacterium. GTDB lineage: Bacteria > Pseudomonadota > Alphaproteobacteria > Pelagibacterales > Pelagibacteraceae > Pelagibacter. The sequence continues at coordinate 556 of CACNAX010000039.1, read as the reverse complement.
GATTATTTAGATTACAGTGAAATTAAATTTTACAAGAGCTCTAAAGAATTCTTTGATGAAAATAGTAAAAATAGAGTAGTTTTAATGACGACAAAAGCTAGCAAAGTTTATACAAAGTTTAAATTTAAGCATAATGATATATTGCTCTTTGGCAGAGAAAGTGCTGGTGTTCCAGAAGATGTACATTCTAAGGTTAATGAAAGAATTAAGATTCCAATGCTAAAAAATAAAAGATCGTTAAACATTTCAATATCAGTAGCCATAGGAGCTTCAGAATTTATAAGACAGTTAGGTTAAATGGATCAATATATAAAAAAGAAATTAGCAAAAAATTGGTTTAAAACTTTACAAGAAGTGCTTTGTAGAGAAATAGAGGAAAAAGAGGACAAAAAAACCAAATTTAAAATTACTAATTGGAATAGAAGTAAAAGTAATGATGAAGGTGGAGGACAATATAGAATTTTAGAAAACGGTAAAATTTTTGATAAAGTTGGAGTAAATTTTTCAGAAGTTTATGGAAAATTTTCAAATGAATTTAAAAATAAAGTTCCAGGCA
>CACNAX010000038.1 GCA_902618565.1 uncultured Pelagibacteraceae bacterium | reverse complement strand
ATAAAAAGAATACTCGGGATCGTAAGGAAGTTCTTGATATGCTAAAGGATGTATTCCTACAGTTCTTGCAAGTTCAACAACTTTATTATCATTGGATTTTAAAGGCTTTACTGAAAATCTGACTTTGTTTAATTCGTTCTGCATTTATAATTTAGAAAAAGTGTATATTAATTAAAATATCTATTCAATTAGTAGATGAATCACTGCATTTTGCATGTTGTTATCTAGTTCTGGAATTGTTATCTTTTTAATTATTTAAACAACTAAAGAAAAAGAGGGAACTTATGAAATACATACTTAAAGTTTTTTCAGCGACTTTTATGTCTCTGATATTATCTTTTTCTATTGCCAATGCATCAAGTGGAGTATTTAAAGTATCACATGATCTTGGATTTGGAAAAGATACTAACTTAGATGCCATAACAAAGGGGCGTTTGTTTCAAGTTGTCATCAAAACACAAAATAGATTAGTAAGACCTGATATGAACGGTGTTCCATCACCTTCATTATCAACAGATTGGAGTGCTAATTCTGATGCAACTGAATGGACATTTAATTTAAGAAAAGGAATATATTTCCATGATGGATCAGCATTTGATGCTCCAGATGTAAAATATTCTCTAATGAGAGCTAAAGATCCTGATATCGGATCTCCAGTAAGAAAAAGTTTAAATGTAGTTGAAGATATTGAGGTAGTTGATCAGCATACTGTTAAAATGAAGTTATCAACTTCATTTGCTGACTTTCCGTTATTATTAACAGACTACAGATTAAGAATGATACCTGAAGGATCAGGAGATACTATTGGACAAACTGGAGTTGGTACTGGACCATTCATGGTTGATAAATTTGATCCAGAAGGAACTACAATTCTAAAAGCTAACCCAGATTATTGGGAAGGTGCACCAGGAGTTGCAGAAGTTCATGTCATTGCGATACCAGATGCTCAAGCAAGAATTCAAGCTCTTTTAACGGGTCAAATTGATATGAATAGATATGTTCCTTTCAATCAAAAAAAGATATTTGACAGTAATTCTAAATTTACAACAACTGTAATTCCTACTGGAAACTGGAGAGGTGTGGTTATGAGAACTGATACTGCTCCATTTGATAATCCTAAAGTAAGAAAAGCTTTTAGGTTAGCAGTTGATAGACAAGAACTTGTAGATCTAGTTATGGGTGGAGCAGCAACTGTATCTTGTGATACACCTGTAATGCCTTCTGATCAATATCGTTTACAAATGGATTGTCCTCAAAATATTAGTAAAGCAAAAAATTTACTAAGAGAAGCGGGATTTCCAAATGGAATTGAATTGACTGTTTATCCAGCAACTTTAGAACCAACTTGGCCTACGATTGCAGAAGTCGTTCAGCAGCAAGTTGCAAAAGCTGGAATTAAAGTTAACATTGAAATGGTACCATCTAAAGGTTATTGGAATGAAGTATGGATGAAAAAACCAGTTTCAATGACACGTTGGAACCAAAGACCAGCAGACACAATCTTGCACGAAGCTTATCATAGTGGAGCTAAATGGAATGAATCTTACTTCAAAAATGCTGACTTTGATAAAAATTTAGCTGATGCTAGAAGTGAGTTGGATTTCAATAAAAGAAAGAAAGCATATCAAAATGCTCAAATGACTTTATGGGAACAAAGTGGAACAATGATCCCATACCACGTATCTAGACTTGTAGTTACTTCATCAAAAGTAAAAAACCTTGATGCTGTAGATCACTTTTCTATACAGTGGCATAAAGTTAAAGTTGACTAAAAGTATTTAGATAAAGGCCGCATATAAGCGGCCTTTATTTTATTTCTATTTAATTTATTTTTGTTAAAAAGTTCTAGTTAATCTTATGCTTTTATTAATTTTAAAAAGAATTGGACTAGGGCTAATCACTTTATTTATAGTATCATTAATTACATTTGTAGGTGTTGAAGTTTTGCCTGGTGATGCATGCACAACATATTTAGAAAGAGAAGCTTATGGAGCAGCTCTTGATGCTTGCATAAAAAGACTTGGTCTTGATGTTCCTGCTTATGAAAGATATTTGGACTGGGCATCAAATGTTGTACGAGGTGATTTTGGTTACTCTTTAAGTGGAGAAATGCCAATTAATGAAGTATTAGGCCCAAGAGTTAAAAACTCGTTAGTTTTAGCCTCTGTTTCAATACTTATAGGAATTCCTCTAGCAATCGTATTAGGAATAATAACTGCTCTTTGGAGAGATAAGCTTCCAGATATTATGATCTCAACTATCACCATTTTTTCAATGACTATTCCTGAGTTTATTAATGCTACTTTACTAATTTTAATTGTTGCAATTTGGCTTGGTTGGCTACCAGGTATTGTGATTATACCATCGGATGCTACTTTTTATGAATTACTCTCAAATATAATTTTACCTGTTGTTGCAATTTCAATGATTATGACTGCGCACATGGCAAGAATGGTACGTTCAAGTGTAATTCAAGTAATGGCTAGTGATTATGTACAAATGGCAATTTTAAAAGGTGTTCCATATTGGAAAATGGTATTTAGACACGTATTACCAAATGCATTATTGCCAGCAATAAATGTAGTGGCGTTAACAATTGCTTGGTTACTAGGTGGTGTAGTTGTTACAGAAGTTGTTTTTAATTATCCAGGATTAGGCAGACTTGTAATTGAGTCTATATCAAATAGAGATTTACCTGTTGTTCAAGCGTTAGCAATAATATTGGCATCAATCTATGTGGGAATAAATTTAATAGCAGATTTAATGACACTCATGCTTAATCCAAGATTAAAAAGTTTACAGATAAGAAAATAACATGGAGAGTAATTTAATTACAGAGGATAAACAAAAAAACAAACTAGAAAAGGCTTTTGAGATTTTAAAAACTATGGCCTCCAAGCCTTCTGGATTAATTGGACTTACAATTGTTTTATTTCATGTAATCTTAGCATTAATCAGCCCTTACATTGCACCTTACGATTATAAAGCAATTAGCCCAAATACCATGTTACTTGCACCTTCAGCCGAGCATTGGTTTGGAACAGATAGCTTGGGTAGAGATGTTTTCACAAGAACAATACTTGGAGGGAGAACAGCTCTTACTGTAACTTTCTTTGGATCACTTATAGCTCTTCTGTGGGGAGGTTTACTTGGAATTTTTTGTGGTTTAGTTGGAGGTAAAATTGACGATGTTGTAATGAGAGTTGTTGATGCGTTTCTTTCTATTCCTTGGATACTTGCAATGCTATTAATTGTTTCTCTTTTAGGAACATCAACAGAGGTTTTAATTCCTGCACTAGGTTTTTTTTATGGTAAAGGAATAGTAAGAGTTGCTAGAGCTGCTACTCACGATGTTATTGCTAAAGACTTTATAGTGTCAGCAAGAGCTCGAGGTCATAGCAACATGTCTATTATTTGGAATGAAATTATTCCAAATGTTAGAGACGCTATATTAGTAGAAGGAGCAATGAGATGGTCTTGGATGTTATTAGGGTTTAGCTCATTGTCATTCTTAGGTTTTGGTGTAAGTCCTCCAACACCCGATTGGGGCTTAATGATCTCCAATGCAAGAGGATTGATGTCGTTTGCATACTGGTCTGTAATTGCTCCAATAGTAGGATTAAGTTCGTTAATCATTG
>CACNAX010000037.1 GCA_902618565.1 uncultured Pelagibacteraceae bacterium | reverse complement strand
GTAAAATAAAAGATCAATTAAAATCTTTTGAAGAAGCGGGTTATGGAAATTTACCTATATGTGTAGCAAAAACACAATATAGTTTTTCTACTGATCCAAACGCAAAAGGTGCTCCAACAGGCCATTCATTACCAATTAGAGAAGTAAGATTATCCTCAGGTGCAGAGTTTATTGTTGTTATATGTGGAGCCATCATGACAATGCCTGGACTTCCAAGAGTTCCTGCGGCAGACTCTATCAAGCTTAATGAAAAAGGTGAAATAGAAGGCTTGTTCTAATTTAAATTATTTAGCCAATTTTCTAATTCTCTCATCCTTGCATCTTTATTTGAAATTTTATTTTCATCTTCTATAATTTTTACGTGAGTGTCTATTTCCATTTGGTCAATAAATGCTTTTTTTTCTAAAAGTCGATCTCTCCTAAAATGAATTAAGCTTATCATTTTGGCATAAGTTATCTCTGGGTGATATTGTATTCCCCATACATTCGTTGAACCAACATTAAAATTTATACCCATAACTTTATTTATTGGATTTGATGAAAGTAATGTAGAGCCCTCAGGTAATTTTACAACTTCATCAAAATTAAATGCAGGGGTATTAAATTTTTTATTTTTATTTTTATAAAGCGGATGTTTAAGACCATTTTCGTTTATTTCTATGTCATGAGCTATTCCCCTGTGAGCGCCATTAGGGCATTTCTTTACTTCACCACCAGCAACGGTCACAGCAACTTGCATTCCCCAACATATTGCGAATATATTTTTTATCTTCTTTTGACATTCCCTCATAAAGTTTATTTGTCTTCTTATTTCTGGAGTATCATTGTAAATATTTAAACTACTACCACCCCATATCATTCCTTGATATTTAGTTAAATCTTTAGCTACTTCATTAATATTTTCGTCTGATGAAGGATTAACAACATCAATATCTAATTGATCTGTAAAATAACTAATACTGTCTTTTAAACTTTCAGTATGAGTTTTAATTCCACCATCAATAAAACTTTGATTTTCTTCTCTAAGGTTACCTTCAACTATAAGAATTCTTTTCATTAAAATAATTTACCTGAAATACTGTGTTCATAAAGTGCTTTCATGTCATCCTTGTTCATTGTTCTTGGATTGGTAGAAGTTGAAGGATCTTCTAATGCCATAACTGATAACTGCTCTAAATTTATTTTATTTACATCAATAATTTCTGATAATTTATGCGGTATATTTAATTCTTTTCTTAGTTCTAAAATCCACTTTAAAAAACTATCAAAACTTTTATCAAGTTCGAGATAATCACATATAGAAATTATCTTTTTTTCAATCATTTCTTTGTTAAAAGTTAATACATAAGGCATAAAGATAGCATTTGATAAACCGTGGTGAACATTAAATTGCGCATTAATAGGGTGGCTTAAAGAATGAATAGCACCAAGCCCTTTTTGAAAAGCGGTAGAACCCATACTAGCTGAAGCTAATAATTCTGCTCTAGCATTTAAATCTTTACCGTTCTTAACTGCTTTAATTAATGAGTTTTTAATTAACTTGATTCCCTCAATCGCAATTCCATCAGCCATTGGATGAAATCTAGGCGCACAAAAAGCTTCTAAATTGTGTGCCAAAGCATCCATACCTGTAGCTGCAGTCAATCTTGGAGAAAGATCTAAAGTTAAATTAGGATCTAAAATTACAATTGAAGGTAAAAATTTCGGGTGGAAAATAATTTTTTTTATACCTGTTTGTTTATTGATTATAGCTGATGCTCTTCCAGTTTCTGATCCTGTCCCTGCTGTAGTAGGTACAGCAATGATAGGTGCAATGTTAGTTTCATCTGCTCTTTTCCAATAATCACCTATATCTTCAAAATCCCATATTGGTCTAGACTGTCCTGACATAAAAGCAATAGCTTTACCTACATCAAGACCGCTGCCACCACCAAATGCAATAACTCCATCACAGCCTAATTTCTTAAACTCCCCTGCTCCCTCTTCCACATTCTCGCCTACAGGATTACCTGAAAAATTTGAAAAAACTTGAAGATGATTAAAGGTTTTTTTTAAATCTAAAATAATATCTTGAACCATTTTTAGATTAATTAAATCCTTATCTGTGACAAATAATGGTTTATCGATTTTTAGATTTTTACATGCTAGACCTAAATCTTGAATTCTATTCTCTCCAACCCAAATTGTAGTAGGATAATTCCAATTAGTTTTCATATTAAAATAATATTTAATTTTTCTATTTTTCTTAGTACAATATATTTATAATTTTAATTGTAGAGGAAAAATTATCATGACTAAAGTCGCTATTATAGGTGCTGGACCCTGCGGGTTATCAATACTTAGGGCTTTTGAACATGCCGAGAAAAAAGGAGACAAAATACCTGAAATAGTTTGCTTTGAAAAACAAAGTGATTGGGGAGGTCTTTGGAATTATAGCTGGAGAACAGGATCTGACCAATATGGAGATCCAGTTCATAATAGCATGTATAGATATCTTTGGTCAAACGGACCTAAAGAGTGTCTTGAATTTGCAGATTATTCTTTTGATGAACATTTTGGTAAGCCAATTCCATCTTTCCCACCTAGAGAAGTACTTTATGATTATATCACGAGTAGAGTAAGTAAAGGAAATTTAAGAAATAAAATTAAATTTAATACAAGAGTAGTTAATACAGTTTTTAAATCAGATAAATTTGAAGTTAGCTATCAAGATAAAGAAAATGATAAAATTTTAACTGATCATTTTGATTACGTTGTAGTGTCCACTGGTCATTTTTCAGTTCCTTTTATACCCGAATATAAAGGTATGAGTTCATTTCCTGGAAGAATAATGCACTCACATGATTTTAGAGATGCAGAAGAATTTAGAGGAAAAAATATTATAGTTTTAGGAAGCAGTTATTCCGCTGAGGATATTGCGCTTCAATGCAATAAATATGGAGCAAAAAGTGTAACAATTGGCTACAGGCATAATCCTATGGGTTTTAAATGGCCTGAAGGAATGAAGGAAGTATTCTATTTAGATAGATTAGAGGGAAAAAAAGCAATTTTTAAAGATGGCACGGAACAGGATGCAGATGTAATAATACTATGTACTGGTTACCTACATCATTTTCCTTTCTTGGAAGAAAATTTAAAACTTAAAACAAGAAACAGACTCTATCCCCCAAAATTATACAAAGGTATTGTTTGGCAAGATAATCACAAACTTTTGTATCTAGGAATGCAAGACCAGTTTCATACATTTAATATGTTTGATTGCCAGGCTTGGTACGCAAGAGATGTTATAATGGGGAAAATAAATATGCCAAGTGGAGGGGATATTGAAAAAGATATTAATAAATGGGTTGCTTTAGAAGAAAAACTAGAAAATCCTGATCAGATGATTGATTTTCAAACTGAATACACAAAAGAATTACATGAGATGTCGGATTATCCAAAAATAGATTTTGAACTAATCAGAAAACATTTTAAAGAATGGGAACATCATAAGGTTGAAGATATATCAACGTATAGAAATAAATCTTTTTCATCTCCAGTTACAGGGTCAGTAGCTCCTGTTCATCATACAGCTTGGGCAAAAGCAATGGACGACTCCTCTGAAGCGTTTCTAAATAAAAACTAAAAATCTAATCTAATTTTCTAGAACCAGGTCTAAATA
>CACNAX010000036.1 GCA_902618565.1 uncultured Pelagibacteraceae bacterium | reverse complement strand
TTTGATCAAAATATTCCCACGCATTAGCTTCTTTATCACCAACATAAATTGTTTTTTTTGAGATTTGTTTTTCAAAAATACTAATTAAAATTTCTTTATACAATGTTGAATGGTTTAGTTTTTGAGTTTTTAAATTTTGAGAGATCTTTTTTTTATCAATAATAACATTAAATCTAAATTTTAATCTATAATAAGCCTCATCAAGTAGTTTATTTAAATTTTTTGATAATGGTTCGTATTTATTCAAATAAAATCTACAAAAATTGAGAATTGCATGAGATAAACTAATTTGGTCACTAGCGTTTAAAATTCTTCCCAAGAGTCCTGCACCAGCTCTTACTGTACTAGTGAAATAAATATTCTTTATTTTACTCATTATTTAGTTATTAAATATATTTAGATTAAATATTTTATATAATGTGCAGTATATTTGGAATTATTGATAACAAAAATAATATTAAAAATAAAGATATTTTAGCAAGAAAACTTAGCAATATTATGAAACATAGAGGTCCAGACGATTCTGGTCTTTATACAGATGAACATATAGCTTTTGCATCAAACAGATTGGCCATACAGGATTTAAGTGACGGAAATCAACCTTTTGAATTTAAAAATTTTGTTTCAATATTTAATGGGGAAATTTACAATTTTAAGGAAATTAAATTCGAACTTGAAAAAAAAGGATACAAATTTAAAACATTAACCGATAGTGAAATTATTTTACCAGCTTATGATATGTGGGGAATTGATTTTATTAATAAACTAAATGGAATTTTTTCCATTGCAATTTTAGATAAAAATAAAAATCAAATTTTTTTAATTAGGGATAGATGTGGTATTAAGCCACTTTTTTTCTATTGTGAAAATAGCACATTAGTTTTTTCATCAGAAATTGAGCCAATAATAAAATTTCCAAATTTTAAATTAGATTTTGATATAAATAGCTTAACATCATATTTAATTTATAGATATCCTATGGATAATAATAATAACTTCTATCGTAATATTCATCGGGTTGAACCTGGCACATATTTAAAAATCAAGATAGATACATTTGATATTAAAAAGGAAACCTATTGGAAAATTCCTAAATTAAATGAGTATTCTATCAAAAATGAAAATGAAATTTTAGAGACTTTAGAAGATCAAATTATTAAAAGTATAAAATATAATCTTATAAGTGATGCTCCTTTAGGTGTATTTCTTTCAGGTGGAGTTGACTCTTCATTGCTTTCCTCAATCGCAAGTAAAATTATGAATACCAGAATTAAAACTTATTCTGTGGGATTTGAAGACAACGCGTATGATGAAAGTAATGATGCATCTTTAGTTTCAAAATTTATAAACTCTGAACATACAAATATTATAATAAGCAAACAAGATTTTATTAATAATATTGAAAATATGATTGATATCAAATCTGCACCATTATCTATACCTCATGAATATCCATTATATAAACTGGCTAAAGTTATGAAAAAAGATATTAAAGTTGTTCTAAGTGGCGAAGGTGTTGATGAGGTATTTGGTGGATATGCAAGAACACAGAAATGTGCTCACGATTTTATCAAAGGTAGATTTGTTGCAAATATTTTTGATAAAAGATTAATCAAAAATTTATTTAGCATAGATACAAATTTTAACTTTAAAAATAAAAATTATATAGATTATTTTTTTAGTAAATATAATTGGTTAAATCCATCAGAAATTAAAGATCTATTTAAAGAAAACTTTTCATCAAATATTAGTTTAGAAAAAGTTCAAGAACCTTGGAAAAATGTTGTTAGAAATTATAGCTCGGATAACCATTATGACCAAACTTTAGTAATGTTTCAAAAAAATCATCTTCAGTGTCTACTTGATAGGTTAGATATTATGACAATGAAAAACTCAATTGAAGCAAGGGTTCCATTTCTTGATCATGAATTGATTGAGTTAGCTGCAAAAATTCCTTTTAATATGAAAATAAAATGGAACTCTTTATTTAGTAAGTTTCTGTCAGTTTTTAGAAACAATTTTGAGTTTTCAGAAAAAATTGATACTTCAAAATATGTCATAAGGAAACTATCTGAAAAATATCTGCCAAATAAAATTTCTTTTAAAACAAAAAAAGGCTTTCCATTACCAATGAATGAATGGATGCGAGATAAAAAAATCAAAGAGATGCTTTTGGATGAGTATAATTTTTTTTTCAATAAAAAATTTTTAGAAAAAATTTACCACAATGAAATTAAGAAAGATCATTACGATTTTAATGGTAAAAAAATTTGGATGTTAATAAATTTAAATTTATGGGCAAGAAAGTTTATAAAATAGAAAATACAGTTATTTTAGCCGCAGGGAGAGGTACGAGAATTAGAAGCACATTTAATCAACCAAAATGTTTAATTAAATTTAAAAATAAAACGCTTCTTGATCATTCTTTAGAAAAAATAAATAGTTACTCAAAAAAGATTTTAATTGTAACTGGCTACAAAAATAAAAATATTAAAATACAAAAAAATCCTAGAATTAAAAAGTTATTTTTTTCAAATTACAAAAATACTAATAATTTACAAACTTTATTGTACATAAAAAAATACCTAAACCGAGGTTTTCTTTGTTTATTTTCAGATTTAATTTATGAAAAAAAAATTATAAAAAAAATTTTATCCAATAAACATGATTTTGTACTTGCAGTTGATACTATATCGAGACTCAAGGACACCATGAGGGTAAAAATAAAAAATAATAAGATTACTGAAATTGGAAATAATATCAAACCTGAGAAATCTGATGGTAATTTTATTGGTATAGCAAAATTTAGTGGATATGGTGCTAAAAGTTTAAAAAAATATTTATTAAAAAATAAGAACAACAAACAAGATTATTACACTGTAGTATTAAATCAAATGATCAAAGATAATTATAAAATTCAATTTGTTGATGTGTCTAAAGCAAAATGGATTGAAATAGACTCAATAAAAGATTATAAAAAATTAAATGAAGAGTTCGTCATATAATAAATCAAAAAAAAACGTATATTTTGCATTTTCGGGAGACAATTTAAATTCTGCCCATATAAACTTATTAATAAAATCAAATAAATTAGGAAATGTTATTGTTGGTTTATTAACTGATAAGGCAATTAATGAGTATAAAGATATTCCTTTACTTAAATATTCTCAGAGAGAAATAATAATTAATAATTTAAAATTTATTAATAAAGTAGTTCCTCAAGAAGATGCTTCGTACATAAAAAATCTAAGGAAGTACAAACCTGATTACGTAGTTCATGGTGATGATTGGAAAAAAGGTGTTTTAAAAAAATACAGAGACGAAGTACTAAAAGAACTGTCAAAATACGGTGGAAAACTAGTTGAATATCCTTACGCGAAAAATATAAAGTATGAGAATCTTGGTACTAAAAGAAATATTCACGAGTTAATTAGTGGAAGAACTTCATATTTGAATAGATTACTTAAAACAAAAAGCTACTTAAGAGTAATTGAGTCCCACACACCATTAATAGCCAAAATGATGGATAATCTAAAAGTAAAAAAAGGAAAAAAATATAATGAGTTTGATGCAATATGGTCCTCAAGTTTAACAGAGTCATTAATTAGAGGAAAACCAGATAATCAAGCAGTTGAACTAACCACAAGGATAGAGGCATTAAGTGAAACTGTAGAAGTCTCAAAGAAACCTATAATATTTGATGCAGACAATGGCG
>CACNAX010000035.1 GCA_902618565.1 uncultured Pelagibacteraceae bacterium | reverse complement strand
AATTCGTTTTTTATCAATGGATGCGGTTCAAAAAGCCAATTCTGGTCATCCAGGTATGCCAATGGGAATGGCAGATGTTGCAACAATTTTGTTCAAATATTTCCTTAAATTTAATCCAAAAAATCCAAGCTGGCTTAATAGAGACAGATTTGTTTTATCAGCAGGGCACGGCTCAATGTTACTCTATTCGCTTTTGTATCTTACGGGCTATAAGAGTGTATCAATTAACAATATTAAAAAATTCAGGCAATTAAATTCAATTTGTGCTGGACATCCTGAATTTCACCCAAATTCTGGGATTGAAACGACGACTGGACCTCTGGGTCAAGGAATTGCTAATTCTGTAGGGTTTGCAATTGCAGAAGAAATTTTGAGTAAAAAATTGGGAAAAAATTTAATTGATCACAAAACATATGTTTTGGCAGGTGATGGTTGCTTGATGGAAGGAATAAGCCATGAAGCAATGAGTCTTGCTGGTCATCTTAAGCTTAAGAATCTTATAATGCTTTTTGATAATAATTCAATTTCAATTGACGGTCCTACTAGTTTAGCTGTTTCTGATAACTATAAAAACAGATTTAAAAGTTATGGTTGGAATTATATTTTAATTAATGGACATAATAATAAAGAAATTTATAACGCGTTAAAAAAAGCTCAAAGTTCAAAAAAACCAACTGTAATCTCTTGTAAAACGAAAATAGGATTTGGGTCTCCAAATAAAAGTGGAAAAGCATCCTCTCACGGAAGCCCGCTAGGGATAGATGAGATTAAATTAGTAAGAAAAAACTTAGGCTGGTTTAATAGACCATTTAAAATACCTCAAAATATTTTAAAAGAGTGGAGAAAAATTGGTGAAAAGGGTTCTAGAAGAGAACATGTATGGAAAAAAAATTTAAAAAAAAAGAAACTAAGACTTAATGATATTTTAAAAAATGAATTTAAAGATTCAATTATAAAACAAAAAAAGAAGCAATTAAAGATATCAAGACAATAGCAACAAGAAAATCCTCTGAAGAGTTTCTTTCAAAGATATTGAGAGAAAAAAATACTTTAATAGGTGGATCTGCAGATTTAGCAGGGTCAAATAATACAAAAACTAAATTACACAAAGTTATTAATTCAAATAACTTTAATGGTAATTATATTCACTATGGCGTGAGAGAACATGCAATGAGCGGGATAATGAATGGATTGGCTCTACATAGTAATTTCATTCCTTATGGAGGAACTTTTTTGATCTTTTCAGACTATTGTAAACCTTCAATAAGATTATCTGCAATAATGAAAAGGAGGGTTATTTATGTTATGACACATGACTCCATCGGTTTAGGAGAAGATGGACCAACTCATCAACCAATAGAGCAACTTGCTGCATTAAGATCTATACCAAATTTAAATGTTTTAAGGCCAGCGGATCAAACTGAAACAATTGAATGTTGGGACATAGCTTTGAAAAGTAAAAAAACGCCAAGCATATTGGCTCTTACCAGACAGAATTTAAAACCTGTTAGAATTAATTTTACTAAAAAAAATAAATGCTCTATGGGAGCTTATGAAATTTTAAGAACTGGAAAAAAGATTGAATTAACTATCATCGCTTCGGGATCAGAGGTGAATCTTGCCATTGAAACTAGTCATAAATTAGCCAAACAAAAGATCTATTCAAAAGTAATATCTATGCCTTGTCAAGAAATTTTTGATAATCAAAAAAAAAATTATAAAAATAAAATTTTACATGAAAGTAAAAGTACATTTGCAATTGAAGCGGGATCAAAAATGTCTTGGGAAAAATATATAGAAAAAGGTTTAATTTTTTCCATCGAAGATTTTGGTAAAAGCGCACCTTATAAAAAAATCTATGATCATTTTGGTTTAAACAGTGAAAATATCAGTAAAAAAATTAAATTATATATAAATAAATGACTATAAAAATTGGTATCAACGGCATGGGGAGAATCGGCAGAATGATCGTTAGATCAATTTATGAAAATCATAAAAGTGATATAATTATTAAACATATTAATAATAGATCAAACTCTGAAATTTGTGCAAATTTATTAAAGTACGATTCAATTCACGGCAAATTTAATTCTCAGATAAAATTTGGCCAAAATTATATTAAAATCAACAAAGATAAAATTTCATACTCTCAACAAAACACAATTGATAAAATAAACTGGAAAAAATACAATGTTGATTATGTCTTCGAGTGTACCGGGAAGTTTAATTCTAAAAATCAATTAATACCACATTTAAAAAATGGTGTGAAAAAAGTGATCGTATCAGCTCCATGTAAAATGGCAGATAAGACAATAGTATTTGGAGTAAATCATAAAAGTATAAGCCAAAAAGATAAAATTATTTCAGCTGCATCTTGTACAACCAATTGTTTAGCTCCAGTTGCAGATGTTATTAATAAAAATTTTACAATATTAAGTGGATTTATGACAACTATTCATGCTTTTACTAGTGATCAAAGAATTTTGGATAATTCTCACAAAGATCTGAGAAGAGCTAGGTCAGCAAGTCAATCAATAGTGCCCACGTCTACAGGAGCATCAAAAGCATTAGGTGAAATTATACCCTCATTAAAAGGCAAGCTAGAAGGAGTATCAATGAGAGTGCCTACACCAAATGTTTCTTTAGTAGAATTTATATTTAACGTTAGAAAAAATATTTCAATTCAAAAATTAAACAACTCACTATCAACTGCTTCTGATACAAGACTTAAAAATATTCTAAATGTTACTAATGAAAAGCTTGTCTCCATCGATTTTAATCACAATAGTGCATCTGCAATAATAGACGCAGCTTTAACTAAAGTAATTGGTAATAAAATGGGAAAAATCTCAGCATGGTATGATAATGAATGGGGTTTCTCAAACAGAATGTGCGATATTGCTAAGTATTTAAGTAAGATTAAGTAATGAAATCTATTGAAAACTTAGAAAATATTGAGAATAAAAGTGTAATTTTGAGACTAGATTTAAATGTACCAATAAAAAAAGGGGAAATAACAGATACTAACCGTATTGATAAAATTATACCTACATTAAATTTTTTATTAAAAAAAAAAGCAAAAATTATAATAATATCTCATATTGGAAGGCCTAATGGCAAAGTAGTCAAAGAACTTTCATTAGCACCAGTGGCGTTGTGCATAAAGGCTAAAATAAAAAAAGAAATTTATTTATTAAAAGAAAATATTTTTAATCTAGATAAAAAAGATATTTTTAGAAATTCTAGAGATGGAATAGTCATACTTGAAAATATTAGATTTTATCGTGAAGAACAAGATAATGATAATAAATTTTCAAAAAAATTAGCAAGTTTGGGCGAAATATATGTGAATGACGCATTTTCATGTTCTCACAGAGAACATGCATCAGTCTCGAATATCACAAAATTTGTACCTTCTTACAGTGGCATTCAAATTGAATCCGAAATTAATGCTTTAAAAAAAATAACATCAGAAATTAAAAAACCGATTACATGCATTATTGGGGGATCTAAAATTTCTTCAAAAATAAATGTAATAAAAAACTTAATTTCCAAATTTGATAACATTTTCATAGTCGGTGCAATGGCAAACAATATTCTAAAATATAAAGGGATAAATATAGGAGGCTCTATTTTTGAACCAGAATTAAATAAAATTATTAGAGAAATTTTTATTTTTGCTAAAAATAATAATTGTAAAATATACTTTCCAATAGATGCAAAAGTTGGAAAGAATCTTAATGATAAAGCATTAGTTAGAGATTTTGAAAGTATTGAAGATGATGATATGATCCTTGATGTCGGGCCTAAAACACTAAATGAGATAAAAAAAATTATTGATCTTTCATCTACTAT
>CACNAX010000034.1 GCA_902618565.1 uncultured Pelagibacteraceae bacterium | reverse complement strand
GTGGTGCGGAATGATCATAGCAAATATTTTTTATATTTTTGTTTCTTTTTTTAAATAATTTTAATATTTTAATCTGATGAGGTTGAGCTTCAAATGACATTAAAAGTTTATTGAATTTATTAGAATTAAATTCACTAATAACATATTTTAAAACCCTGTTTGCGAATTTGCCCGTGATAGATTTTTCATCTATAACCTTCTTATAATTAAATTTATAATTATATAATCTGCTAAATAATTTAAATAGATTAGTTAGAAAATTATATTTTTGTAAAAATAAATAATCATATTTCAGTAGTAATATATTAGTAGGTAATTTTTTTGGTGAAACTTTGCTGCTGTAGATTACAAAATATAAATAATCTGGATTTTTTTTTGGTGAAGATTTGAAATACCTATCTATGAAGTTACCATTTTTATCAAAATCATTTATTGAAGCGTCTACAAATAAAATTTTTTTATAATTTTTTATGTTTAAATTAGAACTTTTTATCAATTCAAAATCTAAGTCAATTGTAGAAAAATATAATTCTTTTATAACCTTATTTACATAATTTAAAAAATATTTAATTTTATTTAAATTAAATAATATATTAGCGTATCCAATTGTATCCTCCCAAAATGCAAAATAACTGAATAGTGAGTTTTTATTTTCATGATGAAAAATTTTTTTACAAACTTTAATTATTTTTATTTGTCTGCTGTCTATCTCTTTCACAGTTATATCTTAAATTACCGAACAAGAACCGCATGGATTAAGATTTAATCTCTCTTCATTTAAGTGAATTCTTCTTAGTTCATTATATTTATCTGAATTCCATAAATTGTTAAGTGTAAAGTTTGAAAAATTACCAACACTTAACTTTGATTTATAATCCACATCGCATGGATTTGTTTTACCGTCCCACCATACAAACATTCTTCTCCATAAATCTGAGCAAGGTGATTTTATTTCATTTTTTTCTTTTTCATAATTATTTTCCCAAGGATTATATTCAACAAACGCTACTTGATCTACTAATCCACCCCAAAATTTTTTCATATCTTCGAAATTTTGATCTTCATCAAATTTTACACCTGATACACGAGTAATGATTTTTGAATTTGAATAATTTTTTTCTTTAATCATGTTAAAAAGTTCTAAATTTTTTAATACTTTGTTTAAATTTCCATTTACTCTTAGTTTTTTATATAATTTTTCATCTGCTGCATCAGCGCTAATGACGAGTGTTTTTACTCCTCCAGCAAGTATTGAGTGAATTTTTTTTTCTGTTAATAGAGAAGCATTTGTATTTATTTTTAAGTTGAGAAATTTATCAACAGTATATTCTAACATTTCAGTAATTTGAGGGTTAACCATTGGCTCTCCTCGAGATGCCAGTGATAAAAATTCTATATTTCCCTCTGCTTGGTCAATAATATTCTTGAACATTTCTAAACTCATATGACCCATATGACCAGAGCTTTTTTTATTGAAGCTACTATCTGTCATAAAACAAAAAACACATCTATAGTTACAAATTGAAGAAGGCTCTATTTGTAAATATGGAGGATAATCATCAACAATTTTCTTTTCAGGATATATTTCATACCTATATCGATGAATTAAATATCTTAATAAATCGTCGTCATTCACAGTTTTAATCTCATCTATGACATTTTGTTTGATTGTAAATTTATTAATAACATTTAAATCATCTTTATGGTCATCTCCTAGTATATCAGTTTCAATTTTTTTAATAATTTTTTGATTTGTTAAATTTAACTTATTTAGTTGATCTTCTGTCAGAAGTAATTTCAGTCGTTTTAAGAAATTATTATAATCATCTTCATATTTTCCTTGTAAACTTACAAAGCTATTATGTTTTTTATAAACTTTATTCATGATATTTTTTAATCCAATACTTTAATTGAGGCAATTGCCATTCATAGTCTAAATCAAATCCTGCTTGAGAATAAATTGGCGCAATTTTTTTTCCCATCCATTTTTGAGGTAATAAATTATCTTTCATATTTTCTAAGCACTTTGGTCTAACTATAGAAACTGACATGTCCGCAAAATATACATCACCTTGAGAGTCTCTGTCACAGTTTAAAGTTTTAGGGTTTCCAAATGTTTCGAATGGTACAAAAGGTTTTAATGATCCATCTTTAGAAACCTTCCTTGCTCTTAATGGACTCCACATATTATATCTAGATACTGTCACAGCAGAGTCAAAAGTTTTATTTTTTCTCAATATATCTACTCCATTTTTTATTTGTTTATGATTGATTGTTGCTCCATTTGCAAATAATAAAATGATGAATTCTATTTTCTTATCATTACTGATGTCTTTTAAAATTTTTAAATATCCATGTTTAAAAGCATCATCTCCCAAAGCTTTATTGTTTGATAGATATTTTGGCCTTTTAATTACACTTAGATTATATTTTTTTTTGCAGACACTTGAAATAACTGGACAGTCTGTGGAAACATAAATTTTGTCTACAACTCTACTTTTTAATGAAGCTATAATCGGATACTCGAATATGTATTTATTATTAATCTTTATTAAATTTTTTTTTGGAAAACCCTGGCTTCCTTTTCTTCCAATTAATAAACTTACGATCATTGTCTTATCCATATTTGGTTATAACAATTCTCAAATTGTGATCCTCTGAACATTTTTGAGTTAGATTTTGAAATTTGTTTAAAATTTAAATCTTTTAGAATTTTGTAACATGAATTTTTTTGCTCAAAAAAATCATCACTTATTTCTATTAAAATTGATTTAATTGATTTTAAAGTTTTCAAAGATCCGCTTAAAATTAAATGTTCTATTCCATCAACATCAATTTTAATGTGATCAGGACTAGGTAAAGAAAAAACTTTCACGCAATCATCTAATGTCATTCCAATTGTTTTATAATAAGAATCTATCTTCAGATTTTTTCCATCATAGCCATATTTTTTTCCAAAGGAATTAAGTGCGGATCCTTGAAGGCTGTTTGATAAATTAAAGTTCGATATAGTATTTTTATTATTCAATGCTAACGGCACAATAGTTACAATCTCATTAAAATTATTAATATAAACATTCTTTGCCAACAACTCTAAATTATAAACTGAAGGCTCAAAAGATATAGTTTTTATCTTTTTTGATGCTGCATAGCATGTAAATATACCAACATTGGCCCCAATATCAAAAAAAGTATCATTTTGATTAAAATTATCAATCCAGTTAATTGTATCTGGTTCTTTAGTAAGTATTGTATCAAAGCGGAATTTATTTAAATAATTGTTAACATAGAATTTAATTTTAATTTTACTATTTGCATGAATATTAGAATTCACAACTTCACTTATATTAAAAAAAACAAATCTGAAAATTTTGATATTAATTAATATTCTAAAAAACCTAAATAAGATTTTATTTAAAATTTTTTTCATTTTGTAAATAATTTAAATATTTTTTTAATTGCATAGAAAAACTTATTTTTTTTCTCATGAAAAAATTTTTTCCATTTTTAACTTTAAACTTTGTTGGATATTTAACATAGTGACCTAAAATTTTTTTTTTATGATATTTTTTTTTTAGATTTTTATTTAAGTTTTTTTCTACAAGTTTAAACAATTGTGATATTTTAATACTTTCTTCACCAACAAGATTTAAAAATTTATTTTCATATTTTTTTTGAAGTGATTTAAAAGTTAGTTTTGATGCAGTTATTACATCTATATATCTTCGTGTATTATTTGGAAATCCATAATACTCTAATTTGTTTTTCTTAATTGCGTTCATTACAATCCTGTATAAGCCATTTTTATTATCACTTCTTTTACCAAATAAAGATCCATATCTTAAAATTGTGAATTTAAGATTGTATTTTTTACTGTATTCCAAAATAAAATCTTCTGCAGCTCTTTTACTACAGCTATAAAAGCCACCTTCTTGACTACCCGCGTAAATACTACTGGCAAAAATTAATCTTTTAACATTGTGTTTTATACAGTATTTTGCAACTAAACTTGTAGATAATATGTTAAGTTTAATAGTTTCAATAGGTTTTATTAAAGCCTCATCAAGATCACTTAAGCCAGCAAATAAAAAAATATAATCTTTATTTTTAATTATTTTAGATACAAGTTTTTCATTTAAGATACTTCCTTTAATAAATTTTATTTTTTTTTGGTGCCATTTGTTTTTTTTTATATCAAAATTGGT
>CACNAX010000033.1 GCA_902618565.1 uncultured Pelagibacteraceae bacterium | reverse complement strand
TTGATAAGTATATTAATAAACTTAATGTAATATTTTGCATTGATGGGTTCAGTAGTTCAATTAAAAAAGCAAATAAATAATGCATATACGGATTTGGTAAATTCTGTCGATGAAAAGCTTAGTTTAGTTGAAGACAAAATTTCTTATAAATTAGACAGTAAAGTTGAGCTTGTTAAAGAAATGACAGCTTATCACATGACTAGCGGTGGTAAAAGATTAAGAGCATTGCTTACTTTGGAATGTGCTAAATTATGTGGATACACAAAAGGTAGTAGAGATGTGAACCTGGCCGCATGTGTTGAGCTTATACACGCTGCAACTCTGATGCATGATGATGTAATTGACAGTGCAGATTTAAGAAGGGGCAAAAAGACTACAAATAAAATTTGGGGGAATCAGTCATCAATTCTTGTTGGGGACTATTTATTAAGTAGATGTTTTGAAATGATGGTTGAGGATGGCAGTATTGAAGTATTAAAACTTCTATCATCTACATCATCAACAATTGCTCAAGGAGAAGTTTTACAGCTACAACATAAGGGTGACTCAGAAATGTTGGAAGAAACATATTTAAATATAATTTCCGCTAAAACTGCTGCTTTATTTTCAGCATCTTCAAAAGTTGGATCGATAATTACTGTTAAAGACAATAAATTTAAAGATGCATTAGAGTTCTATGGAAAGAACCTTGGATTAACATTTCAGATTGCAGATGATACTCTTGACTATAACTCAGAAATCAAAATGTTTGGCAAAGAGATTGGGAAAGATTTCTTTGAGGGCAAGGTGACACTCCCAATTATTTTATTAAATCAAAAATTATCCTCAGATGAAAAATTGTTTTTAAGAAAAATATTTGAACAAAATATTAGATCTAGGGAACAATTTGACTATGTGCTTAAGTTGGTAAAAAAATTTAATATAATTAATGAGTGTTACAAAAAAGCTGAACACTACATAAGTTTAGCATCAAATTCATTGAGTATTTTTAACGATTGTGAAGAAAAAACTATACTTAAAAACTTAACTTCTTTTAGTATTAATAGAAAATTTTAAGGCGACAGAAGAACTTTTTTCCAAATATTGTTGTCTTTAATATATTTTAATCTTTCATGAATTCTATTTTCTCCATCTAACCAGAATTCAATTTCGTGGTGTTTTAACCTCCATCCTGACCAATGATCGGGCCTTGGAACATTATTTTCATCTTTGTATAGATCTTTAAATTTTTTAATTGATTGGTTTAGCTCTTCTCTATCTTTTAAAATTGAGCTTTGATTTGAAGCCCAAGCACCAATTCTGCTTCCATAACTTCTAGAATTATAATAATTATCTGCCTCATCATTTGAAACTTTTTCAGCGTTACCAACTATACGGATTTGTCTGAGTAAACTTTTCCAATGAAAGCACATTGAAATATTTGGATTATGCTTTATAGCAATTCCTTTATTGCTATTAAAGTTGGTGTAAAAAACAAATCCATCTTCTCCATAGTCTTTGAGTAATACCATTCTTACATTCGGGTAACCTTTTTCGTCAATAGTGCCTAGAGCTAATGCATTAGGATCGTTTATCTCTGTTTTCTTTGCCTCGTTGTACCATTCAGTGAATAATTGTATTGGATTATCTACATCTAGAAAGCATTTATCTAACCCTAAAGAATTTTTTTCGTTCATAATTTAACCAAAATAATTTATATAATAATATAATGTCTTTTAATACATTTGGAAAATTTTTTCGATTTACTACATGGGGTGAATCTCATGGTCCAGCCATAGGATGTGTTGTTGATGGTTGTCCTCCAAATATTAAGCTTAATATCAAAGATATTCAATTAGAATTAAATAAAAGAAAGCCTGGTCAGTCTAAATTCACAACCCAAAGAAAGGAGGATGATAAAGTAGAAATTTTATCAGGAATATTTGAGGGCAAAACAACTGGTACACCTATCTCAATGATTATCTTCAATAAAGATATGCGCTCTAGGGATTATAAAAATATTAAAGATAAATTTAGGCCTGGTCATGCTGATTATACATATTTTAAAAAGTATGGAATTAGAGATTATAGAGGTGGAGGCAGACAGTCAGCGAGAGAGACTGCTTCAAGAGTGGCAGCAGGGGCAATAGCAAAACAAGTTTTGCAAAATATTATTGGGAAAAAGTACAGTGTAATTGGAGCCGTAACACAATTAGGAATACTAGGAAGTGACACAGAAAAATGGAATGACAGTTTCATCACAAAAAACCCTTTATTTTGTCCTGATAAAACAGTTTTAAAATTATGGGAAAAATATTTACTTGAGATTAGAAAAGCTGGCTCATCATGTGGGGCTATTATTGAGGTAAGAGCAAGAGGTGTGCCAGTCGGATTAGGAGCTCCAATTTATTCTAAATTAGATATGGATTTAGCATCAGCTATGATGAGTATTAATGCAGTAAAAGGGGTAAATATAGGATCAGGAATGAACTCTGCTCAACTTTCTGGTGAGCAAAATTCTGATGAAATGTCACAAACAGGAAAGAAAACAAAATTTAAATCAAATAATGCTGGAGGAATTCTTGGAGGAATTTCTAGCGGTCAAGAAATAATAGTTTCTTTTGCAGTAAAACCAACTTCATCAATTCTTTCTCAAAGAAAAACAATTAATAAATTTGGAAAAAATACTTCAATTTCTGTCACAGGTAGACACGATCCATGTGTAGGTATTAGAGCAGTGCCTATAGGCGAAGCAATGATGCATTGTGTAATTCTTGATCACTACTTAATGAATAAAGCTCAATGTGACAATTAATAAGTTTTTTTAATTAATACTTTAGAATTTAGAGTTTCTAAAACTTTCGCTACAATAGATTTAGCATCTAGGCCAGCTTCTTTATACATTTCTTCTGGTTTATCTTGATCTAAAAATTTATCAGGCAAAATCATTGATCTAAATTTTATATTATTATCTAATAAATTCTTTTCATTTAAGAAATGATTTACATGAGCTCCAAAACCTCCTATAGAGCCTTCTTCCAACGTAATTAGCACTTCATGATTTGTTGCAACTTGCCACATAAGATTTTCATCCAGAGGTTTTGCAAATCTAGCATCTATAATTGTTGGATTAATCCCCATTTTTTTTAAACCTTCTTCAGCTAATAGACATTCTTTTAATCTGTTACCAAAACTTACTAAGACAACTTTCTTACCTTGTCGTATAATCCTACCTTTTCCAATATCTATTTTTTCGTTGATATCAGGCAATTCTAAACCTGCTCCATTTCCTCTTGGATATCTAAATGCACATGGTTGATTATTAATATCTACTGACGTATTGACCATTCTTACCAATTCTGCTTCATCACTTGCTGCCATAACAATAAAATTAGGTAAAGTTGATAAATATGTAATATCAAAAGCACCTGCATGAGTAGCTCCATCGGCACCAACTAAACCAGCTCTATCGATTGCAAATCTTACTGGTAAACTTTGAATTGCAACGTCATGAACAACCTGATCATAAGCTCTTTGTAAAAATGTTGAATAAATTGCTGCATAAGGCTTATAACCCTCAGTAGCTAAACCTGCAGCAAAAGTAACAGCATGTTGTTCAGCAATTCCAACATCAAAAGTTCTGTCTGGGAAAACTTTACTAAATGCGTCCATTCCTGTCCCAGATGGCATTGCAGCAGTTATACCTACAATTTTACTGTCTTTCTTCGCATGCTCTATTAATGTATTTGCAAATACCTTTGTAAAAGCAGGAGCCTTAGTTGTTGATTTTTGTTGAACTCCAGTTTGAACATCAAATTTTGTAACTCCATGATACTTATCATCAGATTTTTCAGCAAAACTATATCCTTTCCCTTTTTGAGTTTTTATATGAATTAGTATTGGACCATTATGATTGCTTTCTTTAGCATTTTTTAAAATTGGCAATAGTACATCTAAATCATGACCATCAATTGGACCAACATAATAAAAACCTAATGAATTAAATAATGTACCACCTGTGACAGCTGATCTCAAAAAATCTTCAGCCTTTCCAGCCTTTTTGCTAAATCTTTTTGAAAATGATGAAATAATCATTTTAACTGTTTCTCTGAAACTAAAATAAATCTTACCTGAAAAAATTTTAGCAAGATAAGATTTCATTGCACCAACTGGTTTTGCAATTGACATATCATTGTCATTCAAAATTACGATCATTTTTGTATTTGAGTCTCCAGCATTATTCATAGCTTCATATGCCATTCCTGCGCTCATGGCACCGTCACCAATAACTGCTATAACCTGATCTGATTTATTTGATAATTTATTTGCAGTTGCAATGCCAAGTCCGGCAGAAATAGAAGTAGAACTATGAGCTGCACCAAAGGGGTCAAATTCACTTTCTGATCGCTTTGTAAAACCAGATAATCCACTTCCTTGTCGTAAAGTTCGTATTTTATCTTTTCTTCCTGTTAAAATTTTATGAGGGTATGATTGATGGCCAACATCCCATATTAATTTATCCTTTGGGGTGTCAAAAACATGGTGAAGTGCTACTGTTAATTCTAC
>CACNAX010000032.1 GCA_902618565.1 uncultured Pelagibacteraceae bacterium | reverse complement strand
TATCATTATTACTCTTACCATTTTGTTTGATAACAATTATTTTCAATTTTTTTAAATCTTTAAGTCTTAAAAAATATTTCAAAATAAAAACAATCTGTGTTGGAAATATTTACCTAGGTGGAACAGGAAAAACACCTTTAGTTTTAAAAATAAATGATATGTTAAAAAATAAGTTTAAAACTGTATTTATTAAAAAAAAATATATTGATCAAATTGATGAGCAAAATATCTTATCAAAATATGGAAATCTAATTTGTTTAAGTTTTAGAGATATCGCGCTGAGAATTGCTGAAAAAAAAAATTACCAGTTAGCTATATTAGATGATGGTTTACAAGATAAAAGTTTAAATTATGATATTTCTATTGCTTGTTTTAATAGTTCAGAGCTAGTTGGAAATGGACTAGTTTTGCCTGCTGGGCCATTAAGGGAAAGAATTACAAATATTTTAAATTATGATCTTGTATTTCTTAATGGTGAAAAAAATAATAAAACTTTCGAGAAAACTCTAAAGCGATTAAATCCAAATTTAAAAATATTTAGAGCTAAATACACTCCTAGAAATCTTGAGTCTTTCAAATTTAAAAATAACTTTCTAGTTTTTTCAGGTATAGGTAATCCTTTGGAATTTCAACAAACATTAAAAAAATATAATTTTAAGATAAAAAAAATAATGACTTTTCCTGACCATTATAAATATAAAAATTCCGATATAAATAATATAAAAAATATAGCTAAGAGTAATAAATTAAAAATTATAACAACTGAAAAAGACTACAATCGATTGTCAAATATACAAAAAAAGAATGTCCAATTTTTAAAAATAAGATTAAAAATTGAAAAAGAAAAAGAATTTAAAAATTTTTTATTAAAGAAATTATGAGGAAGTTTTTTTATTTAATTGAATTTATTTTAATAAAATTGTTTTTTTTTATACTAATTTTAATTGGTTATAAAAATGGATCTAATTTGGGAGATTTTATTGGACGCTTGATTGGACCGATATTTAGATCAAAAAAGTTAATTGAAAATAATTTGGAACAATCTGGCATTGTAGACAAAAAAAATTACAGTAAAATTATCAGAAAAATATATGGAAATTATGGAAGAATACTTGCTGAATATCCTTTTCTTAAAGCATTTAGAAATAACAAATTAAATAAATTTATTGAAATAGACGGGATTGAAAACCTAAACAAAATTAAGAGAGAAAAAAGACGAGCTGTATTTATATCTGGTCATTTCAATAATTTTGAATTAATGGCGCTCCAAATAGAAAAGGCTGGTATAAATTTATGCGCTATTTATAGACCGCTAAACAATGTATTCCTTAACAAAACTATGGAAGAAATTAGAGAAAATTTTATATGCAAAAATCAAATTAAAAAAGGAAGATCAGGCACAAGACAGATTATTGAAAATATAAAAAAAGGTAACTCAGTAGCTCTAATGATAGACCAAAGAGTTAGAGAAGGTATAAAAATTAATTTTTTCGGTAAACCAGCTAGTACTACGACCATACCAGCACAATTAATTAAAAAATATAAATGTGATCTAGTGCCTATTTATATAGAGAGAAAAAAAAATAATTATTTTAAAATGTTTGTTTCAGAACCAATTAAAATTGGGAACAATAAATCAATCAAAGAAATCACCGAACATCTAAATAAGATACTTGAAAAAATGATTTTAAAAAATTTAGACCAGTGGATCTGGACACATGATAGGTGGAAAATATAATCAGTTTTTATCTAATAAATCTCTTTTCATTGATGCCTCAACATGCGAAAAGTAGGCTTCCTGTTCCTCAACGTTCCAATGAGTTAAGTTTTCAAGTGGTATTTTTTTTTGTGAGATAGCACAAATCACATGATCACCATCTTCAATGATCTCAAAATTATTTGCTAAGTATTTTAATTTAGCTAACTTATTTAACATATTTAAGATATATATTTACTAAATGAAAATTGCAATTATTGGAAGTGGAGGGCGAGAGCATGCTCTAGTTCATCACTTAAGTAATTCAAAAAAAATAACAAAAATATATTCAATACCCGGTAATGCTGGTACCGAAGAAATATCTGTAAATATTGAATTAAATTTGGAGAATTTTCAAGATTTATATAAATTCATTAAAAAAGAACAAATCGAATTAGTGATTGTTGGTCCAGAAAAACCTTTAGTCGAAGGATTAGTGGATTTCCTAGAATCAAAAAATATAAAAGTTTTTGGTCCTAGAAAAAAAGTTGCTCAATTAGAAGGCTCAAAAATATTTACAAAACAAATCTGTGAGAAATTTAACATACCAACTGCTAAATTTAAAATTTGTAGATCAAAAGAAGACGCATTTGTATTTATATCATCATCTGATTTTCCTCTTGTTGTAAAGGCGGATGTTCTTGCTGCAGGTAAAGGTGTTTATATTTGTCAAAATGTTGATGAGGCTAAAACTGCTGTTAATGAAATATTTGATGGTAAATTTGGGAGAGCAGATCAAGTTTTAATTGAAGAATTTCTAGAAGGTGAAGAGATGAGTTTTTTTATTATTTCAGATGGAATTAGTTATAAAACTTTTAATACAGCTCAAGACCATAAAAGAGTTGGTGAGGGCGATACTGGAAAGAACACGGGAGGAATGGGAGCTTATTCACCTTCAAGCTTAATTAATAATGATTTAGAGAATAAAATTTTAAACAAAATAATTGAGCCAACTTTAAAAGCTATAACTGAAATGAATGAGAAATACGTCGGTTTTTTATATGCCGGCTTAATGATAAAAAACAATGAACCATACCTAATTGAATATAATGTCAGGATGGGTGATCCTGAATGCCAAACTATATTGCCTTTGGTTGACAGTGATTTGTTGGAAATAATATATGCTTGTTGTAATTCAAAATTAAAGACCCACGAAATAAAATGGAAAAATAAAAAAAGTATGTGCATTGCTTTATGCTCAAAAGGATATCCTGAAAAATATAATAAGAATGTTGAAATTAAAAATTTAAAAGAATTCAAATCAACTCAAGATAATTTTATTTTTCATGCTGGAACAAAAAGTTCTGGAAACAAAATTGTAGCAGTTGGTGGTAGGGTAATAAATTTTGTGAATATCTCGAATAGTTATTTATCAAGTAGAAAAGAAATTATCAATCAGATTAAGAAATTGAATTGGGAAGATGGTTTTTATAGATCAGATATAGGCCATAAAGTCATAGATAAATGAGAGTAATTGGTGGAAAACTAAGAGGAAAATTAATTCATAATCCTACAGATAAAACAACAAGACCTTTAAAAGATATGGTTAGAGAGTCTATATTTAATATTTTAGAGCATTCTAAGAATGAAAAAATTAAATTCAAAAATGATGTAGTTTTGGATTTATTTTCCGGCTCTGGTTCGTTTGGCATTGAGTGTTTGTCTAGAGGAGTAAAAAAAGTTTTTTTTTTTGAAAATTACAAGCCCTCTTTGAAAATTTTAGAAAAAAATATTAAGGAGTTAGAAATTAAAAAAGATTCAGTCATTAAGGCAATAAACGCGTATGAAATTTCTAAAGAAAATATAGATAATGAAAAAATTAATTTAATTTATTTAGATCCACCATTTAAAGATAAAAATATTAATAAATTATTAAAGAAAATTTTAGACTTAAAAATTGCTCATAAAAGTACATTAATAGTAATACATAGAAATAAGAAATTTAAAGAAAATTTTATTGAAAATTTTAAAGTTCTTAGAGAAAAAAAATATGGATTGTCAAAAATAATATTTGGTAAATTACTATTTTAGAATTTTTTTTGTTTCTATTTTAATCAATTCAACAGAAGGTTGGTTAATTGGATTCACATTCAATAATGAGCTTAACATTAGAGTTTCTAATATAAAAAATGTAAATAGTTCACCTAAAGTTTCCTCACTTTTATTTTTAATTTCAAAACTTCTAAATGATAATTTTTTCTTGTTAAATACATTTTGTGTAGCTTTTTTTTGAGCATACATTACTTGATACAAACTTTTCTTTTTTAAATATTCTAATTCATCAATTATTAAAGCATTATTAAATTTAAATTGATTTCTATCTCTAGAGAAAAAAAAGCTAAAAAAGTTATTTTTTGGGCCATCTAAATATAGTTGTAAAAGACTATGATTGTCCTTTGGCATTGTAGAGATTATAGGAAAGAAGCCCTTACCCCTTTTTCCTAAACTTTCAGCAGATAATTGCTGGTACCATTTCAAAAAATTATTTAATTTTTCGTCATAATTTAAAATTACACAATTTTTTTTTCCTTTAATAATGTTTGAGTAAATTGAAGAGACATTTTGAATTAAAAAATTAATAAATGTTTTATTTTTTATTAGATAATTTAATCGTTTAAATTTTTTTTCATTTAGTCCCATTAATTCTGCAGGAACCATCCCAACTTCAGATAATGCTGAATATCTTCCTCCAATGTAATTTTTATGGTCAATTACATCAGATCTCAGTTTATTCGCCATAGCTCTAAGAATATTATTTTTTTTTTCAGTTATTATTAAATTTTTATTTCTTTTCTGTTTTGATAAGATCAGGTTTAAATTTGATAATGTTTC
>CACNAX010000031.1 GCA_902618565.1 uncultured Pelagibacteraceae bacterium | reverse complement strand
AAAGTATATTTTGAGCCTTCACTTTTTGAAGCCCATATAAGTGTTTCGTGCGCATTCGTAAAACGTGTTCCTCTAAAATTTGGCATAGGGTTATTTTTATTCCAAATCACATCATTTAGTATCCAAAAACCTAAATCTTGCATTTTTGAACCTACTCTAAAAATATTATGATAACTTCCTATGACCCATATAGATCCATTTTTTTTTAAAATTCTTTTACATTCTTTAAGCCATTGAATTGAAAATTCATCATAACTTTTAAAACTATCAAATTTATCCCACGCATCGTCTACAGCATCGACTTTGGATCTATCAGGTCGACTTAATTCCTTTTTTAGTTGAAGGTTGTAAGGCGGATCCGCAAATATAAGATCAAAACTTTCAGCCGGAATTTTTTTCAATTCCTTGATACTATCTCCGTTAACAATTTTATTTTTTATGTCTGAAATAATCATTTTATATTTTTGAATTAGACTCCAGTCAGGAGTCCACGTCAACCTGTGATTGAATTTATTGATTGATAATTGTTATGATTATTTTTTAAGACTCAATATCTTGTGTATTGGTTGGAAGGTTTTTCTATGAAATCTAGTCACTCCGAATTTTTTAATAGCTTTAATATGATCCTTAGTTCCATAACCTGCATTATTATCCCAGCCGTATTTTTTAAAAGAAAAAGACATCTTTTTCATTAGCTTATCTCTTTCAACTTTAGCAATAATCGATGCGGCAGAAATTTCAGGAATTTTTTCATCACCTTTTACAATAGTTTTAATCACATAATTTTTTAAGTCTGGTGGTTTATTGCCATCTATTAAAACTTTTTTAGGTTTCAATTTGAGTTTCTTAATTGCTCTTTTCATTGAAAGTAGGCTAGCATTTAAAATATTAATTTTTTCAATTTCCTTTATTGATGCAGTTCCCAACGCCCAAACTGAATTTTTTTTTATATATTTAGCTAAAGTTTCCCTCTGAATTTTGTTAAGTTTTTTTGAATCTTTAAGAATTTTTCTATTAATTTCTTTATTTAATATAACAGCCGCTGCATAAACTGGTCCTACAAGGCTTCCTCTTCCAACTTCATCAACCCCAGCAATTTTTTTTTTCATATAAAATATTATTAAAAATTTAAATCTCTAAACCAGTTTCGTCTATTTTTTTTCTAATTTCTTTGAGATCTGTCCAAGAATATTTTTTTTGCTCTGCTTGTCTTAGCAGATATGCCGGGTGAAAAGTTATCATTGATAAATATGTTTTATTATTAATTATTACTTCCTTCCATTTTCCTCTTTCTTTAGAAATTTTAATTTTATTCCCGAAGAGCGCTTCCATTGCTGTGCTTCCCATTAAAATAAGTATTTCTGGATTTATAATCGAAATATGTTTTCTTAAATATTCAGAGTATCTATTTATTTCTGATATTTCCGGCTTTCGGTTATTTGGAGGCCTATAATTTACAACATTAGTGATATAAACGTTAGTTCTATCTAAATTAATAGCTTTTAACATTTTATTTAAAAGCATTCCTGCATCACCAACAAAAGGTTTTCCTATTTCATCTTCTTTTTGTCCAGGTCCTTCACCTACAATCATTATTTTTGAAGATGAATTTCCATCACTGAAAACAAGATTTTTTGCACTATTTTTTAGTTCACAATCTTCAATTTTTTCTATTTCAACTCTAAGTTTTGCTAATTCCTCAGATTTTTCCTCATTAGAAGTATTATTTTTAAATCTATTTATTGGCTCATCACTAAATTCATATTCAATACCTAGCTCGTTTAATAAATCATTATCAAATATGTCATTTTGATTTTTTTTGTTTAAAGTCATAAAGTAAAAAATGTTCTTAAAAATTTTTTGTTTTATAATATTAATTCTATATCAAACAAATCTCTATTCAAAAGCAGCGAATGAAAAAGAATTCAACCAGAAGTATCTATCAAATTATCTTTCAGCATTATTATCATTTGATAACCAGAAAAATATCGATGCTCTTAAGTTTTTTGAAAATTCAAAAATATTAATTCAATCGCATGATAGTTTTTTGCAAGAATATGTATTTTCTTTACTTTTGGATGGACAGGTTAAAAAAGCAATTAAACAAGTAAAATATTCTAATACCTCAATAGGAGGAGATTTTTTTGAAGGAAATTTATTATTAATTTTAGATAGCATTAATAAGAAAAAGTTTAAACAAGCAGCCTTGAAGTTAAAAAAATTGGAAAAGTTCAAAGAGGACGACTCATACAAATTTATAATTTATTCTAGCTTAAAAAGTTACATCGATCTTTTTATATATAAAAAATCTGACATTGTTGAGCAATTTGGAAAATTAGATTTGATAAACATGGCTTTTCAAAATTGTTATTTGAATTCCAAAAAAACTGAGCCTTATTTTTTAAATTTAATCAATGATCCTCAAAGTGATTATTCTAGATATACTTTTTTTTATTTGAGTAACGAAGTGTCTAATAATGACCTTGCAACAGTTGATAATTTTGCAGATACAATAGATCCTTTAAGAAGTAGTTTGCTTATTTCTCAAGTAAAAAAATGGATCGATGAAAAAAAATACAAAAAATTAACACAGCATTTTTCATGTCAAAATGAGAATGATATTTTGGCAGAATTCTTTTTTCTTATATCTAATTTTTATTCATCTCAAAGTAGATTTGATTACTCAAATATATATTTAAATATTTCAAATTATTTAAATCCAAAATTTTATTTTAATTTATCTCTAATAGCTGAAAACTATCAGTCTAATAATAATTATGATCTAGCAAAAAAAATTTTCGAAAAATTTGATGATAAGGATGAAATATTTTTTTGGTACAAAACAAAGAAGATTGCGAGAATTATAGCAGAGGAAGAAAATTATGATGCGAGTTTGAACTATATATTAAAAAAACTCGAAAAATTTAACAATAAATCGACAAAGATGATTTATGATTTGGCAAATATTTACAAAAACTTTAAAAAATATGACGAGGCTATAAATTATTATACTTTGGTTTTAAAAAATTTGGATAAAAATTCTATGGCTTATGCAGATGTTCTTTATCGTAGAGGTGGAGCGTATGAAAGATTAAAAAATTATGATTTGGCGGATAAGGATTTGCTAAATTCAATTAAAATTAGACCTGACGAACCTTATACACTTAACTATCTAGCTTATAGCTGGTTAGAAAGAGGATATAAAATTGAAGAAGCAATAGAAATGTTAAATCAAGCTTATAAAGGGAAAGAAGAAGACCCTTATATAACAGACTCAGTTGGTTGGGGTTATTATTTGACAGGAAATTATATTGAAGCAGAAAAATATTTAAGAAAAGCTGTTGAATTGTTACCAAGTGATCCTGTTGCAAGTGATCATTATGGAGATGTTCTTTGGCAATTAAATAGAAAAATCCAAGCTAATTATTTTTGGAAAAGTGCTTTAAATAGCGATGAAGCAGATGAAGAATTGAAAATTAAAGTTAAGGAAAAATTATATAATGGCTTAAATAATAATTCTTAAATGAAGTTTCATAAAATAAAATCATTTGCAAAAGTAAACTTAACTTTAAAAATTTTAAATAAATACTCAAATGGTTATCATAAAATCGAAAGTTTAATATCTAAGATCAATTTGGCTGATGAGATTTTAATAAAAGAGACACAAGGTTCAAAAAATAGAATATCGTTTAGTGGGAAATTTTCCTCAAATATTTCAAATACAAATACAATTTCAAAACTACTAAAAATCTTAAATGATCAAAATTATATTAAAAATAAAAAATTCAATATCAAAGTAAAAAAAAATATACCCCAATCTTCTGGTATGGGGGGAGGATCTATGAATGCAGCATCCATTTTGAACTACCTATTTAAAAAAAGAATAATTAAAACTACAAAAATTAATTTAATTAAAATTGCAAATAAAGTTGGTTCAGATGTAATTTTGGGTCTTTATGAGAGTCCAATGATACTACAAGGGCAAAATATAAGTAAAATTAATAAAAAATTAAATTTTCATTTGTTAATAATAAAGCCTAATTTTGGATGTTCTACCAAGATGATTTATGCAAAACACAGAGGATTTTCAAAGAGCCTATTCCATAAATCAAACAACATTAACAGACAAGATTTATTAAAAGTTTCGAATAACGATTTAGAGAGAGCAGCTTTTAATAAATATCCAATTTTAAGAAGAATCAAAAGTTACTTGCAAAATTTAGATAATATTTACTTTGCAAATATGACAGGCTCGGGTTCGACTATAATTGGTTATTTTTTAACCAAAAATGCGGCAATAAAAGCTCAAAAAAAATTAAAAAATAAATATAAAAACTATTGGTGTATTTACTCTAAAACTATATAAAGCTTTTTTTTTGTGTTATACGAAAAACATCTTGGGGTGTAGCCAAGTGGTAAGGCAGCGGTTTTTGGTACCGCCATTCCTAGGTTCGAATCCTAGCACCCCAGCCATTTATGAAAGCTTTACTTAAAAAAATTTTTCAAAACAAAAAAATTTCAAGCGATAAAGATCTCAAATTTCTAGATTTAAAACATAATAAGGGAGTAAATAAAATATTTGGTGCAATAAATAACCACAATGAAACCAGCGAGATTAGATATGTTGGTG
>CACNAX010000030.1 GCA_902618565.1 uncultured Pelagibacteraceae bacterium | reverse complement strand
TCAAATAAGAAAAGATCTTTTTGATAAAACTGTAAAAATGGTAAGCCAAATTGGATATGAAGGTGCAGGGACAGTAGAATTTATTTTTGAGGATGGAAAATTTTATTTTTTAGAAATGAATACTAGAATACAAGTTGAACATCCAGTAACAGAAGTAGTAACTGGAATAGATTTAATAAAAGAGCAGATCTGGATCGCATATGATGGCAATACTGCATTAAAACAGGAAGATATTAAACCAAGAGGTCACGCAATTGAGTGTAGAATAAATGCTGAGGATGTGAGTAAAAATTTCCAACCGTCACCAGGAGAAATTACCATGTGTCATCAACCTTCAGGTTTTAGAACAAGGGTAGATGGAGCTATATTTCAAGGCTACAGAGTAACTCCATATTATGACAGCATGATTTGCAAAGTAATATGTCATGGAAGGAATAGAACTGAAGCAATTCAAAGAATGCGAAGATCCCTTGATGAATTTGTCATAGAGGGTATTAAAACAACAATAGACTTGCATAAAATACTTTTAAATCACAAAAAATTTTTAGATTCAGATTTTAATGTGAGTTGGCTTGATAAAGAAAAATTACTTTAAGAATAACATTTTTTTAACCAAATATCATACACAGGATGATCAAAAGGTCTAATTGATGGAGACGAGGCGAATGTCCAATCATTAAAAATGAACACCTTATTGTCATCTTTGTTTACTGTATCTCTTACTTGCATGTATGCTGTGACTTCAGGATCATCATCAAATTTTGAATTATTACATTTAAGAATGTTTATAGATAGATTTTTAAATTTATATTCCTTCCCAACCTCAATCTCTATAATGTCACTCTGAGAGTTTACTTTGTCTAATATTGTTAAAACAGCGTAATTTTCTGTTCGTGGAATATTTTCACTTAAAGAATTGATCATTAACAAATAATAAGAAAAAAAAACAAGTATATAAACTTTAGCTTTTCCAAGAAATATATTTTTTGTTTGAAGCATTTTTACTTTTATTTTTATTTGGATGATAGGAATTTTCTGTTCCTGTTTGATTTGGCATATGCTCTTTTTGCCAACTATATTTGTCTAATTCATGACTGTTTTCAATTTTATTTCCTGTATGATGCATCCAAGAATACCATTCGCTTGGTATTTTTGATGCTTCGACTTCCCCGTTGTAAATAACCCATCTTTTTCCTGACTTGCTCTCATAATATTTGTTACCTGAATTATCTTCGCCGACTAATTTTCCAAATAAAATTGTATTTAGTCTTGTGCCAAATGTTTGTTTGTTCCACCAAGTAAAAATTTCTTTAATCATTTTATTCAAATTATTTTCAATTTATAATTGTAAATTTACAATTAGACTATAATCGAAAAATGTATATACATAAATCTTACCAAGATTCAATTTACAAATAGGATTACAATGGCAAAATATTTAGTTGAAACATTTTACACATGTAGCTTTAAAGTATCTCATTATTTAGATGATATAAATGAGGAAAATCTTAACAATTTAGAGAAAAATGACGACGGAAAATTTGAAATTATCGATGTCAAATTAGATAATAGAAAAACAAAAAACCTTCAAAATACTAAAGGTAGTAAAGTCCAAATTGTTTCACAACCAACAAGTAATAAAGATATTAAGAGTAGTAATAAATCTAAACCAATTGATGAGAATTTTAAAAGAAATATAACTGAAAATATAGGTAAAAGACTTAGTATGCCTGATAGAAGAAAAGGTTATATCCAAAAAGCCTCAATAGGTGATCATAAAGTATATTTGCATACTGGTGAATATGAAGATGGTAAAATAGGAGAAATTTTTATCGATACCAGTAAAGAAGGTGAGTTAGTCAAGGCTCTAATGAATAATTTTGCAATAGCAATATCATTAGGTCTTCAATATGGAGTTCCACTAGATGAATTTGTAAATGCATATTTAGATACAAAATTTGAACCTTCTGGTAAAGTTTACGGAAATGATCGAATAATGAGCGCAAGTTCAATATTAGATTATATTTTTAGAGAACTAGCCATATCCTATTTAAATAGAGAAGATTTAGCTCACACCCCATCTATTACTGGTAATTCTGACACAAGTGAAAGTCATGAAAGTGAAGATCATAATCAACTAATCAAACTTGTAAAAGATATTACAAGCAAAGGATTTGTTAGAAACGATTATAAAAAGAAACTGGTGGATTTATCAGATATAAGAATAAATCTTAAAGGAAAAAAATAGTTATTTTTTTCTTTTTGAAATATAAAGTTCTTTTAGTTGATTTTCGTCTACTTCAGATGGTGCATTCATCATTAAATCTTGTGCGTTTTGGTTCATTGGAAACATAGTAACCTCTCTAATATTTTTTTCTTCTGCTAATAACATCACAATCCTATCTATTCCGGGAGCAATGCCCCCATGGGGAGGTGCACCATAGCTTAAAGCATTAATCATACCACTAAACTTTTCATCCACTTCTTCCTTAGAGTAGCCAGCGATTTTAAATAATTTATACATTAAATCAGGTTTATGGTTCCTGATAGCTCCTGAAGACAATTCAATTCCGTTACATACAATATCATATTGAAAAGCTTTTAGTTTCAAAGGTTCTGAAAGATCCAAATTATCAGTGTCACCTTGCGGCATAGAAAAAGGGTTGTGACTAAATTCGATTTTTTTAGTATTTTCATCTATTTCAAACATTGGATAGTCAACTACCCAACAAAATGAAAAAACATTTTCGTCAATTAAGTTTAATTCATTTGCTATTTTATTTCTCGCATTACTTAATAATTTCTCAACTTCAGATTTATTTCCACAAGACATAAATATTGTATCACCTATTTCAGCATTCATCCTTGTCATTATCTCTTTAAGGGATTTGTCAGAAAAAAATTTTCCCACAGGTCCTTTTGCACTCAATTTGTCAGAATTTTCTATAGAAAAATACGCAAGACCCGACGATCCTTCATCTTTTGCCCATTTATCAATTCCGTCAAAAAAACTTCTTGGTTTTTCAGATGTGTTTTTTGTAACTATTCCTCTAACTATCGATCCTTTACTTACTAATTTTTTAAATATTTCAAAGTTAACATCATCTCTTTTAAAAATTTCAGTAATATCTGCTATTTCCAAAGGATTTCTCAAATCTGGTTTATCAGAACCGTATTTAAGCATAGCCGTATCAAAAGCAATTCTGGGAAATTTTTCATGGAGTAACTTTTTAGAGGAAAATTTTCTGAATAAATTTACAAATAACTCCTCAACTATTTTGAATACATCCTCTTGTTCTACAAAAGACATTTCCAAGTCAAGTTGAT
This sequence comes from uncultured Pelagibacteraceae bacterium, assembly GCA_902618565.1. Taxonomy (GTDB): domain Bacteria; phylum Pseudomonadota; class Alphaproteobacteria; order Pelagibacterales; family Pelagibacteraceae; genus Pelagibacter. Next base: position 1,605 of record CACNAX010000030.1, on the reverse strand, counting down.
AAAACTCACCTGGACTTCTGTCCGCTCTTGCGTCCTCGTCTCTAAAACACGGTGCAATTTGAAAATATTTATCAAAACCAGATACCATGATTAATTGTTTAAATTGTTGTGGCGCTTGAGGTAAAGCGTAAAATTTACCAGGATTTAGTCTACTTGGTACTAAAAAGTCTCTAGCACCTTCTGGGCTAGATGAAGTTAATATAGGTGTTTGATATTCTAGAAAACCATATTTTTGCATTTCAGATCTAATAAATGAAATAATTTTGGATCTTAAAATAATATTATTATGAATTTTATTTCTCCTTAAATCTAAGAATCTGTATTTTAATCTAATTTCTTCAGAATATTCTTGATCTGAAAAAACAGGTAGTGGTAATTCCTTAGTTCTTGCAAGTATTTTAAATTTTTCAATTCCTACTTCAATTTCTCCAGTATTTAAATTTTTGTTAATTGTATCTTTTTCTCTAGCTAAAACTTTGCCTTCAACTTGTAGTACAGTTTCTAATGGAAGTTTTTCTATTTCTTTGAAAATTTTTTTACCCTCGTCAATTACACACTGAGTTAGTCCATAGTGATCTCTTAAATCTAAAAATAATAGATTTCCATGATCTCTTTTCTTATTTATCCAGCCTGATAACTTAATTGTTTGATCTTTGTTATTTAAAGTTAGCTCTCCACAAGTGTGCGTTCTATATTTACTCAATTTATTATCTCTTTTATTATTTTAAAGTTAATAGATTTTTTTTTCTTTAAACTCAATTCATCAATCTTATATATAAATTCATGCATTTTGCTATATGATCTGGCAATTCTTTTTATAATATAATCTATAATTTTATTATCTAACTTAATTTGCCTATCAGAGAAACTTTTTAAAATTATTGCGTAAATTAACTCATCGTCTGGTTGCTCAATATTAGCTATTATGCAATTCTTTAATCTTGATAATAAATCTGGAAGTGTAAATTTCATTGTATCTATTGGTTTTTTTGAAGAGATCAACAAATATTTATTGTCTTGTTCAATTAAGTTAAATAACGAATAAAGAAGTTTTTCGTCAAAACTTTCGTCTAAGTCTTCAATTATTATATTATTTGAAAGTTTAATTTTTTTTAAAATCTTATTGTCGATATTCTTGCTATTTAAATACAACGCATTACTTTTTTTTTTAAATATATATGATAAATGAGTTTTACCAGAATATTTATCTCCAGTTAAATTGACAATTTTTTTTTCCCATTTAGGCCAAGCTTCTATGATATTTTTTGCAAAATAATTGCTTTTAGACACATAATAATCATTTTCATCAAAACTTTCAGCAATTCCAAAGTCTAAAAGTTTTTGATCTAATTCTCTCATTCTATATACCAAATATCACTGGATGAATTTATATTCATATCATTTGCTTTTAAAGTATTTAGAAATTTTTCAGGATTATTATTATAAATTATTTTGTATATAATTTCTTCGCTATTCATTTTCTCTATTTCATATTCATATACAAAATCAGATTGATTTAATATATTTTCTAATTTGTCAGATGTTATGAAATTGCTATTTTTTATTGAAATTTTTACAGGTATTGTAATTGAAGTATTGATTTTA
>CACNAX010000029.1 GCA_902618565.1 uncultured Pelagibacteraceae bacterium | reverse complement strand
GAAGTAGATGGTCATGAAATATTATGTGAAGGCGAGGGCAACGGACCTGTTAACGCTTTAGATAATGCAATTAGAAAAAATGTAAATAAACTTGAAAAATACTCAGAATACTTAAAAGATCTAAAATTAGTTGATTATAAAGTTAGAATATTAAACACAGGAACTGGAGCTGTCACTAGAGTTTCAATAGAAAGTGCAGACTCAAAACATGGTAATTGGTTCACAATAGGAGTTTCTCCAAATATTATTGATGCATCTTTTAAAGCTTTAGTTGATAGTTTGGATTATAAGCTTTTCAAGGATAATGCTCCTGCAAGTACCTGATGTCATTAAGAAATATAACTTTCATTTTACATAAACCTCAGTTGTCAGAAAATATAGGAGCCTGTGCTAGAGCTTTAAAAAACTTTAATTTCACCAATCTATCAGTTGTTAATCCAAAACCATCATTTCCAAATGACAAAATTATTGCAACATCTGTAGGTGCAAAAGATGTTATTAAAAAAGCAAAAGTATATGAAAATATAGAAACGTCATTAAGTAATTTGGATATATTGGTTGCAACATCTGCAAGATTTAGAAATAAAAATATTAAACATATATCAATAACCGATCTTAATAAGATTAATTACAAAAAAAAGGTAGGTTTTCTTTTTGGATCTGAAGCATCTGGATTATCTAATAATGAAGTAAGCTATGCAGATTATACTCTGCAAATTCCAAGTAATAAAAATTTTAGATCTTTAAATTTGTCTCACAGTCTTATTATAGTAGCTCAAATAGTAAGTGGCCTAATTTTAAATAAAAAATTTACCTTTGAAAAATCAAAAAAAATTAAAAGTGCAAATAAAACTGATATTCAAAAAATGTTAAATTTATGCATTAATAATTTAGAAAATAAGAATTTTTTTCACCCACCTGAAAAAAAACCAATCATGATGGAAAATTTAAGAAGTATTTTCTATAAACTCAATCTATCAGAAAAAGAAACTCGTATTTTATCAAGCGTATTTGCTGGTTTAAGTAAGGAAAAGGTTGATTGACAAAACATAACTTAGGCTTATAAGACCTCCTATTAATGACAAAAAGATTAAACTCTAAACATAAAGTAGATAGAAGATTAAAAGTAAATTTATGGGGGAGACCCAAAAGTCCTTTTAATACAAGAGCTTATCCTCCAGGACAACATGGTCAAACAAAAGCAGGAAAACCTTCAGACTATGGAATTCAACTTCAGGCAAAACAAAAATTAAAGTCTTATTATGGAAACATGAATGAGAGACAGTTTAGAAATGTTTATAAGAAAGCAATCATGAAAAAAGGTGATACAGCTGAAAATTTAATTGGATTATTAGAGAGAAGATTAGATGCTGTAATTTATAGATCAAAGTTATCAAACACTATATTTTCATCTAGACAGCTTATTAATCATGGTCATGTTAAAGTGAATGGGAAAAAAGTAAATATTGCTAGTTATCAGGTAAAAGAAGAAGATACGATTGAAATTAGAGATAAATCTAAACAACTTGCTTTAATAGATATTGCTCTTGCTAACAAAGAAAGAGAAGTTCCAGAATATCTGCAATTAGATGAAAAAAATAAAAAAGTTAAATTTGTAAGAGTTCCATCTTTCGAAGAAGTTCCATACCCAGTTGTGATGGAGCCAAACTTAGTAATTGAATATTATTCAAGATAATTAATTCTTAGCTTTAAAATTTATTCCTTTAGACTCAAAGAGTTTAGCAAGTTCTCCGCTCTCATACATTTCTTTTACGATATCGCATCCACCAATAAATTCATTTTTAACATATAATTGAGGAATGGTTGGCCAATCACTAAATACTTTTATACCTTCTCTTAGCTTTTGATCTGCTAAAACATTTACACCTTTAAAATTTACTTCAAGAACCTTCAAAATATTTGAAGTTGCCATTGAAAATCCACACTGAGGTGCATCAGGTGTACCTTTCATAAAAAGACATACATCGTTATTTTCAATTTCACTTTTTATTAAATCATTTGTTTCTTGTTCCATTTAAATTTCCTTTGTTTTAATTGCTAAAGCGTGAAGCTCGTTTCCCATTTTACCTTTTAAAGAATTATACACCATTTTGTGTTGCTCTATTTTACTTTTACCTGAAAATTCAGATGATGTCACTGTAGCAGAATAGTGATTTCCATCACCTGCTAAATCTTGAATTTCAACTTTTGCGTCTGGTAATCCTTCTTTTATTAAGCTTTCAATTTCTTTTAAATCCATTGCCATTAGCTATCCATATACTTCTTTAACCAATATTTATGTGCATCTGCTAATTCTTCAATAGGCAAATTGATATCAGTATTATATTTGATGGAATTGCCATCTATTATTCCCAAATCTTCAAAATGTACTGAATATTTGTCTAAAATTTCTTTTACTTTCTTCAAACTAGCTTCAGGTATTTCGATAATGTAACGAGCCTGATCTTCACCAAAGAAATATTCATATTTATTTGTTAAACCTTTAAGTGAATTAATTTTTATTCCCTTTTTTCCTTTAATACACATTTTTGATACTGCTGTTAAAATTCCACCTAATGATACATCATGGCAACTCACAATAAGATTTTTTGTAGATAATTCTAATACAGTTTCACCAATATTTTTTTCATTAAATAAATTAACAGTTGGTGGAGGACCTTTTTTTTCATTTAAAAGCTCTCTTGCAAAAATACTTTGATCTAAATGCCCATCAGTTTTACCAATTACATAAACTAAGTTTCCTTCAGTTTTAAAATCCATAGTAAGCATTTGTTGATAGTTAGAGATTAGCCCTACACCTCCAATTGTTGGTGTAGGCTTTATGCCTTTATCTTTTGTTTCGTTATAAAACGAAACATTTCCAGATACGACTGGAAAATTTAGATATTTGCTTGCTTCTGTAATTCCTTCAACACATTCTACGAATTCACCCATATTTTTTTCTTTCTCTGGATTTCCAAAGTTTAAACAATTTGTAATAGCAATAGGTTTAGCTCCTACCGAAATAAGATTTCTATAGCTCTCACATACTATTTGTTTTCCTCCTGTTAATGGATGTGAGAAACAATATAAGGCGGATGAATCTACAGATGCTGCTACCGCTTTATTGGTCCCATGAACTCTAACAACACCAGCATCACCTCCAGGTTTTTGAATTGTGTCACCCATTACTGTATGATCGTATTGATCCCATATCCATTTTTTGTCTGAAATGTTTGAATTACTTAAAATTTTCTTTAGACAATCTGATAATTTTAATGATTTAAATTCATCTTTATCAAAATTTAATTTTTGAGGTAATTTAGTTTTTTTCCAAGGACGATCATATATTGGAGCATTTTCAGCAAGAAGATCAATTGGAATTTCAGCAACTTTTTTATTATCAAATATTAATTCTATTTTTTTTGAGCCTGTTGTTTTACCTATAACTGCAAAATCTAAGTTCCATTTATCAAATATTTTTTTTGCGTGTTCTTCTTTTCCTTTTTCAAGAACTATAAGCATTCTCTCTTGACTTTCAGAAAGCATTATTTCGTATGGAGTCATTTTTTCTTCCCTACAAGGAACCTCGCTAAGATTTAATTCAATTCCAAGATTTCCTTTTGATGCCATTTCAACACTTGAAGATGTTAATCCTGCTGCACCCATATCTTGAATTGCGATAATTGAATTATCAGCCATTAATTCTAAGCATGCTTCAAGTAATAGTTTTTCAGTAAATGGATCTCCAACTTGAACTGTTGGTTTTTTTTCTTCAATTTTGTCATCGAATGTTGCCGAAGCCATACTGGCACCATGTATTCCATCTCTTCCAGTTTTCGACCCTACATATATTACAGGTTTATCTAAACCAGCTGCTTTTGAGTAAAAAATCTTATTTTTATTTACTAAACCAAGGGTCATAGCATTTACTAAAATATTTCCATTGTAAGACTCATCAAAAGTTGTTTGACCAGCAATTGTTGGAACTCCAATACAATTTCCATATCCACCTATTCCTTTAACAACTCCTCTTAATAAGTTTCTTGTTTTTTTATGTTGCGGTGAACCAAAATGAATTGAATTTAGATTTGCTATTGGTCTTGCTCCCATTGTAAATACATCCCGCATGATCCCACCAACTCCAGTTGCTGCACCCTGATAAGGTTCAATAAACGAAGGGTGATTGTGGCTTTCAATTTTAAATACAATTGCATCGTCATCTCCAATATCAATAACACCAGCATTTTCTCCAGGTCCTTGAATGACCTGTTTTCCTTTGGTGTGCATTTTTTTTAAATGTTTTCTAGAAGATTTGTAGGAGCAATGTTCGTTCCACATTGCAGAAAATATTGCAAGCTCAGTTAAATTAGGTGTTCTCTTCAGAAGTTCACATATTTTTGAAAACTCCTCTTTTTTTAATCCGTGGTCTATCGCAACTGCTTCTGTGACTTCCATTATTTAAAATTATCCAAGATATTTTTGAAAAATAATGAACCATCTTCACCTGACAAATACTTATCTATCATTCTTTCTGGATGAGGCATCATTCCCAATACATTTTTACTATTATTAAAAATTCCTGCTATATTTTTAATTGCTCCGTTTGGATTAGTTGTTTCATTTTCCGTACCATCTTCTCCGCAATACGTTACAGCTATTTGATTATTATCTTCCAATGATTTTAATTCATCATCACTACAAAAGTAATTTCCTTCATTGTGAGCAATATGAAGTTTTAAAACATCTTTTTTTAAATCTTTAAAATATTTATTTTGTTTATCTTTAACTTTTACAAAAACATTGCTGCATATGAAATTAAGAAACTTATTTTGTTGTAATATTCCTTTTAGCAAGCCTGTTTCAGTTAAGATTTGAAATCCATTACAAATACCTAATACTAACCCTCCAGAGTTAGCAAAATCAATTACCGATTTTATAATTTTTGATTTAGAAGCAATACTTCCGCATCTTAAGTAATCACCATAAGAAAAGCCACCTGGCAATACTATTAAATCAGATTTTGGAATAGATAGATCATTGTGCCAAACCATTTGATTTTTAAAACCAAATTTTTTTAGAGCTACATCCATGTCTCTATCACAATTTGATCCTGGAAATATAATGACTGAAGATCTCATTAATTAAACTATTTTGTAATCCTCAATAACAAGATTGGCTAATAGTTTTTTACACATATCATCTACTGAAGACTTTGCTTTTTTTTCATCTTTCTCTTTAACTTCAATTTCAAAATATTTACCTTGTCTTACATCTTCTACATTCCCAAAGTTCATTCCGTTAAGTGTTTGTTGAATAGCCTTCCCTTGAGGATCTAAAACTCCATTTTTAAGAG
>CACNAX010000028.1 GCA_902618565.1 uncultured Pelagibacteraceae bacterium | reverse complement strand
ATAAGGAGATCTTAATATGAACAAACTAACAAAAGTAGGGTTAACAGCATTAGCTGGTTCCCTAGTTGCTGGTTCTGTTTCTGCGGCTGAGCTGACTGCTTCTGGTAGTGCAGCAATGACGTTTACAGGCGGTGACGAAAAGTCTAACCAAGGTAATGGTTGGACAATGGCTGACTCAGTAACATTTTCTGCTTCAGGAGATGTAAATGACATCGGTGTAACTCTAAGTATAGAGTTAGACGGTGATGCTGCTTCAGAAAAAACTAACTCAGGAACTTCATACTCATCTACAACTAGTATGAACGTTGTTGACAGTCACTCAATTTCATTAGATTTTGGTGAAGCTGGATCATTGACGTTCGCTGGTCACGGTGGTGATGGTTTCTTAAGTGCAAATGACGACGTAATGCCAACTGCATCTGAAGAGCCATGGGATGTTGTAACAGGTGCTGATACTGCAGTAATCAACGGTTTCTCAGGAAACAATATGTTTACTTACAAGTACAGCCACGAGTCAGGATTAAACCTAACTTTATCATACATCAATGCATCTGATGCAGTAACTGATGTATCATACAGTGATTACGGTGTAACTTACACAGGTATGGATGGTTTAACTATTGGTTATGGTACTGGTGACGTTGAAAACGTAACTAATGCTAAATCAACAGAAAGTACTCTATTTGCAAAATATGCAATGGGTTCAATCACTGTTGGTATCCAAAAGAATGAGAAAGACTTAGATTCAGGAACAGACACAGAGTCAACAGGAATTGGTATATCTTACCAAGTAAATGATGACTTAACAGTTTCTTACGGTACTAACACTATCGAGAAATCTGGATCTGACGATCAAGAAGCTCAAGCTATTGGTATATCATACACAATGGGATCTTTAGGTATTGCATTATCAATGAACACAGTTGATAATATTAACAACTCTGCAACAAATGACAGAGATGCATATCAACTTGGTTTAAGTTTTGCATTCTAATTTGTAAAATTTAATTTAATAAAAAGGCCCCATTTTATGGGGCCTTTTTTTTTATTCAAAATAAGAGATACCACTTAGTCCATAACAATCTAAAAGTTTAAATTTTTTTACATTGCTGCTCGAAAATCCTCCAAGAGCAACAATCTTATTCTTTGTTAAATTACTAAGCTTTTTAAATCTATAAAGCCCAAGAAAATTTTTGTTTTTTTTAAAAATTGAAGAAATAAATATTAACTTTGCTTTTTGAGTTTCTTTTATTCGAACTTCCTTAATATTATGCGCAGATCCCATTATTAAAAATGAAGATTTTACTTTGTAGTTTAAGTGACGATAATCTTTATAAAATGACGGTATATAAGCACCATCAAGGTTAAGTTTTATCGCTAACTTAAAATTTCTAGAGAGATAAAATTTTATATTTTTGAACAATAATTTTTTGCTTTAATTATATTCTTTATAGGCAATTTTGACTTGTAATTTCTAAAAATTACACCAGTATTATTATCTAATTTATCGATGTTTTTTTTTTTAAAATTATTTATAAAATAAAATTTATATGGAATACTATTATGATGCATAATTCAGTTAAAAATTTACTTAAAATTACTGAGAATGTTAAGGCAAAATTTTCAAATCAAAATATTTCATCTAAGACCCCAGAAGTTATCGCTGTATCAAAAACCTTTAAAATAGAACAAATTATGCCATTAATAGATCATGGTCATTTACATTATGGAGAAAATAAAGTGCAAGAAGCAATAGAAAAATGGTCAAAAATTAAAAAAAAAAGAAATAATATCAAACTACATTTAATAGGTCGGTTGCAAACAAATAAAGCCAAAATTGCAGTAAGCTTGTTTGACTATATTCATTCAATTGATAACAAAAAACTAGCTGATAAAATTTCTAAGTGTCAAAAAGAGCAAAATAAAAAATTGAAATTATTCATACAAGTAAACATAGGAAATGAGAGTCAAAAATCAGGTATTTCAAAAGATAATCTTTTTCATTTCTATGATTACTGCAAAAGTTTAGATTTAAATATAATAGGTCTAATGTGCATACCTCCTTTTAATGAGGATAGTCTTATATACTTTAAAGAGATGAAAATTTTAACAGAAAAATTAAATTTAAAAGAACTAAGTATGGGAATGTCATCTGATTATTTAGTTGCTGCTGAGCATCAATCTACTTACTTAAGAATTGGATCGAGCATTTTTGGAAACAGAGACTAAAGTATTTCAATTTTAGTATTTTTTTTTACTAAGCTTACTAATATCAAAAAGTCTTTTTCTTTAAGTGCTATGCAACCTGCTGTTGGATTATAATTTTTTGTTAAGTGAATAAAAATTGCACTTCCCTTGCCAATTTTTGGATTTTTCCAATTATACTTTATAGGTATAAAATAGTCATATTTATAATCGTGTCTAAATAACTTTTCGTGCTTATAACTATGTTCAATATTTGTTAGTTTGTTATAATATTTTTTTGATCTCACGTCATCACACCAAGTCATGTTCTTTTTTATTTCTTTTGTATTTAATTTTGTTTGAGGTTTTTTTTTTCTATCTTTTCTATAATATACTCTATCTAGACTGAATATTCCTTTTGGTGTTTTTTTATCTCCTTCAATTTTCTTGTTTGAACTCCCGTTTTTACCTATACTGCATTTAAATATAAATTCGTCGTAAACTAGTGTATCTTTATTTTTAATTATAATTTTCATGTTCTTTTATAAATGAGTGAAACACAATATTTATACATTCATAAATTTCCAGCTTTATTCAGCATATTAAACGAGATTAAAAGTAAATTAAATTTTAATATTAAAAATATTAATGATGATAAATTTGATGAAAATTTATATACAGCTAACATTGTAATTATTTCAGGAGATAATAAGTTTTCTTCAATAAGGCAAATAAAATTAGAGAGCCTACCATTAAATATCCAAAAATTAACTGAAATTATAAATATTCAATTTTTAAAAAATAGATTTAACAAACAAAATCGTATTAAAGTTGGGAAATACCATCTAAATTTAAATTCTAGAACTATTATGTCCGAAAAAAAATCTTTATCTATGACTGAAAAAGAAACCAAAATTATTACATTTTTAAATAATTCAAAAAAGGCTATTACGATTAATGATTTACAAAAAGAGGTTTGGGGTCATAAATCAAAGTTAGAAACTCACACAGTTGAAACTCATGTTTATAGACTTAGGAAAAAAATAGAGAAAAAATTTGATGATAAATCTTTCATTATAAGCTTAAAAAATGGCTATAAAATTAAAAGTTAAACGAAATCAAATCGCAAAAAATCTTTATACACCGAAATACAAATCTAAAGTTTTTAAGCCTAAAAAAGGCAAAGGAAGTTACAGTAGAAAAAATTCTAAAGTCTAGCTCCAATTTGTTGAATAACCTTAGATGACATTTGTCTTCCCATGTTCAGGCTTTCTAACATACTCAAATTATTCAAATAACCATGTAAAAATCCTGCAGCAAATAGATCACCTGCCCCAGTCAAATCTTTAACATTTAAATTTTTTTCAATTTCGTTTTCTACTACTTCATTGTTTAGTATTGCTATCGCTCCTTTTTCTCCTCTTGTTACAACTAGTTGTTTTTTTAAATTTCTTCCAAAATCAATTACATCTTTAAAATTTTTAGCATTAATTAATGAAATCATCTCTTGTTCATTTGCAAAAGTTATGTCTAGTTTACTTTTTACCAAATCCAAAAAATGCTCTTTGTGTCTATCTACGCAGAATTGATCTGAAAGAGACATTGCAACTTTATTCGCACTATTAATGGCTTTATCAAATGCTTTTTTAGGTTCTCCCTCATCCCACAGATAGCCCTCTAGGAAAATGATCTCAGATTGTTTAACTATATTGACATCTACATCATTCTCATTAATTTTACCAGCTGTTCCTAAAAATGTGCACATTGTCCTCTCCGAGTCTGGAGTTACTAAAATCAAACATGTTCCGGTAGGAAGATCTTCTTTTTTTTTGGAATAAAAATAATCTACATTTTCATTTTTTAATCCTTCTTCGTATTTTTTTCCGAACTCGTCATCGCTAACTTTTCCAATAAAACCAACTTTATTACCTAGTTGAGACAGACCTACTATAGAATTTGCTACAGACCCTCCCGATATGTTTTTCTCTATTTTAAGCTTTGATAAAAGAGAGGTAAACTCGCTTTTATCAAATACTAATTTCATAGTACCTTTTGTTAAATTATTTTTAATTATAAAATCATCGTCTACTTTACAAATAACATCAATAATTGCATTGCCTATGCCTAAAACTTTCATAACTACATTTTTGTCCATTCATTAATCGGTGGCATTGTCATTTCTAATAATTCTGAATCTTTAGATATACAAACTATGTCAGCTGATATCGAAATTCTTTCTCTATTGTTAGGATTCTGCTGAGTAGAGTGAACCGTCTTAGATGGAAATATTACTATCTCATCTTCTTCAACATTTACCATTGCATTAGTTGTATTTAAATGATTTTGTTTTTTTATAACACCTTTTTTGAAAGCAGTTGTTGATCTAAATATACCTGGAATTATTTCATTTTTATATCCTTCATCAAAAATAATAATATTAGAGTCATTTTCAGCTTTTTTTAAATAATACGCAAACGAAATATGAGATTGAAAATGTCTATGTTTTGAAACTATCTCTTTACCTTCAGATATTGTTGCCCATGACCTTTGAATAAATAAATCAATCAGATTATTATCAATTTCAATATATTTTAAGTATTCTTTGATTTTAACTTTAATTTGATCAAAAAGTTCGCTAAATTTTTTATTCTTATGTAAAAACTCATATCCTTGAGTGTCACCTGTCCAAGAAAATGAAGGGTTTTTATAATCCAAATTTTTTGAATTTTTTTTCATTAATCTTATTTCATTAATCATTAAATCTTTTTCGTTATTTTTTAATTCAATTTTATCTTTTAATATAGTAAGTGGAAAAAGATTAATTAAAGGCATTTAAGCTTTTTTAGTTATTATTGGTTTTTTTCTTTTAGGATAACAAGAAGTGCAAATTTTACAAGAAATACCGTAACATTCTCTTGCCTTACAGTATTCTCTTCCATAATAAATTATTTGAAGATGTAGCTTATTCCAATATTTTTTTGGAAATAAACGTTTTAAATCTTCCTCAGTTTGGACGACATCTTTTCCATTTGTTAAACCCCATCTTTGAGCAAGTCTATGTATATGTGTATCAATTGGAAATGCAGGGTACCCAAAACCTTGAGACATAACAACACTTGCTGTTTTATGTCCAACACCAGGCAATTCCTCTAATTCTTCAAAAGTCTTAGGAACCTTACCATTGTATTTTTCAACTAAAGTTTTTGAAAGATTGTAAACACTTTTAGCTTTAATTCTAAAAATTCCTATACTTCTTATTAATTTTTCTATTTTCTTTCTTCCAAGCTTAACAAAATGTTCAGGTTTATTATATTTTGGATAAATATTTTTGGTAACATTATTAACATTTACATCTGTGCATTGAGCAGAAAGTAGTACTGATATTAAAAGTGTAAATATATTTCTATGCTTTAATGGTACAGGTGTTGTTGGATAGATCTTATTGAGTATTTTTAAAACTACTTTAGCCCTTTGAACTTCATTCATTATTTAAAATTGAGAAGATTTCTCATTGAATAAAGGCCTGGTTTTTTATTTATCAACCATTTTGCAGCAGTTATTGCTCCATCTGAGTATAAAGCTCTGTCAAAAGCTTCGTGGTTTAGCGTAATTATTTCTTTTCCACTTGAAAAAGCAACTTCATGTTCACCAATAATCTCACCTTTTCTTAATGAATTAAAATTAATTTTTTTTCCATAAGGAAAATTTTTTTTGTTTAAATACTTTTTTCCTATCATTTTATAAAAGTTTTTATTTTTTCCCACAGCAATTCCTTTTCCAAGCATCAAAGCTGTCCCAGAAGGGTGATCTTTTTTGTGTTTGTGATGTACTTCAAAAATTTTACTTTGATAATTATTGCTAAGCGATGCCGATGTGATTTCGGTCAGATACATAAGCAAATTAATACCAAGACTCATATTTCCAGCTTTTAAGATTGGAATTCTTTTAGAAAAGTTTTTTATTAAATCCTCTTCTTTTTTTGTAAAACCTGTTGTGCCAATTACTACTTTTTTCTTTAGTTTTGAGGCTATTTTTAAAACTTCAAATGTACATTTTGGTATTGTAAAATCTATTATCACATTTGCTTTGCTAAGAGCCTTTTCAGAATTAAATTCAGGCCTAATACCACTAATTTTTTTATTAATGTATCTATTTTCAGTGAGAGCAACCAATTTAATCGACTTGTCTTTAGTAGCAGACTTAATGAGCTGTTGGCCCATTCTTCCCATGCAACCTGTTATGGCTAAGTTAATTTTACCCATTCTTATGATTTAGATTAGCACTATTGATTAGTTTTTCCAGAAACTTTTAGCCTTTTGAAAAAATTTTTTTATACTTGGGTTAGATTTTTCATTCTCTATTTCTCTAAATTTTTCTAATAATTCTTTTTGTTCTTTATTTAGTGATATTGGAACTTCAGTATTTACTTGTACATAAAGGTCTCCAAAATCACTTCCTCTCATGTAGGGCATGCCTTTTCCTCTTAATCTAAATTGTCTTCCACTTTGTGTTCCAGCTGGAATTTTAATTTTAGCTTTTCCCCCATCAATTGTTGGAATTTCAATTGAAGTACCAAGAGCTGCATCTGCAATAGAAACAGGACACTCAAAAAATAAGTTCTCATCGGATCTTTTAAATAAGTCATGAGAATTAACATTTATGAATAAATATAAATCACCACTGCTACCACCTCTTGACCCAGCCTCACCTTTTCCTGAAAGCCTAATTCTGGTACCATCATCCACACCTTTTGGAATTGTAACTGATAATCTTTTTGAAGCCTGTTTTTTACCTTGTCCATTACAAGTAGAACAAGGATGAGTGATTTCTTCTCCAGCACCTGCGCATTGAGGACATGTTTGTTGGACTGTAAAAAAACCTTGGCTTGACCTTACTTGACCGTGACCACCACACATCGAGCATGCCCCAGCTTCATGTCCAGGTTTTGAACCTGATCCGCTACAGGTATCACATTTTTCGGATGTAGAGAATTTTATGTCTTGCTTCTTTCCAGAAAAAGCCTCTTCCAAAGAAATAGATAAATCATATCTTAAATCCGATCCTCTATTATTTGATCTTCTTGATCTACGGCCTCCTCCAAAGCCTTCTCCAAAAAAGTCTTCAAAAATATCAGAGAAATGATTTGAAAAATCAAAATTTCCAAAACCACCTCTTCCACCACCCCCATTTTCAAAAGCTGCGTGACCAAAATTATCATAATTTTGTTTTCTCTCTGAATTTGAAAGTACGTGGTAAGCTTCTGATGCTTCTTTAAATTTTTCTTCAGCACCTTTGTCACCTTTGTTTTTATCAGGATGATATTTAACTGCTAGTTTTCTGTAAGCTGATTTTATCTGATCTGCAGAAGCGCTCTTATTTACACCTAAAACTTCGTAATAATCTCTTTTTGCCATAACATGTTATAGACAAACAGTTGTTTTATTAGGCGCTTTTTTCTTTGTTCTCGTCTTTTACTTCTTCAAAATCTGCATCAACAACGTTATCGTCTTTCGTATCTTCTTTCTTTGCGTCTTTTGGAGCATCTTCAGGTTTTGCACCTTGTTGTGATTTGTAGATTGCTTCACCTAATTTCATAGATGCCTGAACTAAATCTTGTGTTTTCTTTTTAATTTCTTCAACATCAGTTCCCTTAAGGGAATTTCTTAGATTTGCTGATGCATCCTCAATAGCTTTTTTATCTGCGTCTGAAACTTTACTTCCATGCTCTTTTAAATTCTTTTCGGTTGAGTGTATTAATGTATCTGCTTGATTTCTCGCATCAACAGCTTCTCTTTTCTTTTTATCTTCTTCTTTATTGGACTCTGCATCTTTTACCATTTGATTGATTTCTTCATCACTTAATCCTCCAGATGCTTGAATTTGAATTTTTTGCTCTTTACCAGTTCCTTTGTCTTTGGCCGATACATTAACTATACCATTTGCATCAATATCAAATGTCACCTCAATTTGAGGAACACCTCTTGGTGCTGGAGCTATACCAACTAATTCGAAGTTTCCTAAAACTTTATTATCTGATGCCATTTCTCTTTCACCC
>CACNAX010000027.1 GCA_902618565.1 uncultured Pelagibacteraceae bacterium | reverse complement strand
AAATTATTTGAACGTCATGCAAGAGGTTTAACACTTACTGAAAATGGTGAATATGTATTTAAGACAGCCCACGAAGTTATCTCTAAATTAAAAGAGGTAGAAACAACTCTGGGAGATAAAAAACACAAACCTTCAGGAAAACTATCAGTAACTACCGTAGTAAGTTTTGGAACAACTTGGCTGACACCAAGAATACAAGAATTTATGCAATTAAATCCAGAAATTGAAGTTGAACTAATATTTGATGATAGAGAGCTAGATTTAAGCACTAGACAAGCAGATATTGGAATATTTATGAGAAGACCAAAACAACTTAATTATATTCAAAAAAAGCTGATAGATATCAATTATCATATCTACGGATCACCAAAATACTTAGAAAAACATGGATATCCTAAGACAGTTAATGACCTAAATAAGCATAACTTTATTTCATTTGGTAGAGGAGCTCCATCACCAGTTTATAATCCAGATTGGGCATTAAAACTTGGAATGAAAGATAATAAAAAAAGAAAAACTGTAATGAGAGTGAATAGTGTTTATGGCTTACTATTAGCTGTTCAAAGCGGTGTAGGATTAGCCGCAATTCCAGATTACTTAACTGTGAAACAACCAAATATAGTAAAAGTTCTACCTAGCGTTCAAGGTCCAACTACAGAGGCACACTTTGTGTACCCTCAATCACTTAAAAATGTTGCTAGAGTTCAAGCTTTTAGAAACTTCCTTTACAGTAAAATTTCTGAGTGGGAATTTTAAATAATTTATCTAAAAAACAGTAATAATTGCGATTGATTATCAATTGCGACAATATTGCAATTGATAATCATTTTCATTGAGAATAGTTATCATCCGCATTGCAGGACAAAATACGTTTAATATAAATATAAATTAAGGAGTAGAATGAGAAAATTAACAATAATTTCATTGTTTTTTGCTTTAATTTCAAGTTTTACGATTGCAGCTGAGGTCAACATTTTTAGTGCAAGACACTATGATTCTGACATTCAATTATATGAAAAATTTACAGCAGCAACTGGAATTAAAGTAAACGTTGTATCAGGAAAAGATAAAGCCCTGCAGAAAAGAATTACAGAAGAGGGAGCAGACTGTGTTGGAGATCTATACATCACAGCTGATGCTGGAAGATTAGGTGCATTTGCAGCCAAAGGCATGATGCAAAACGCTGGTTGGTCAAAAGCTATTAAGGATGCTGTACCTGCACAATTTAGATCTGCTAAATGGACTGGAATAGCTAAGAGAGCAAGAATAATTTATTATTCACCTGAAAGAGTAAATGCAAATGAACTAAATGGCATGACTTACGAAGGTCTAGCTGATCCAAAATGGAAAGGTAGATTAGTAATAAGAAAATCTAACAACATTTATAACCAGTCTTTAGTTGCTTCACTAGTTAAGAATAATGGTAAAGCTAAAACTGCAGAATGGTCTAAAGCTGTTGTAGCAAACATGGCTAGAACTCCAAAAGGTAACGACCGTGCTCAAATCATGGCTGTTGCGGCAGGAGAAGCTGATATTGCTGTTGCAAATACATATTATCATGCATTGATGTTATCTGGAAAAAAAGGTACTGAACAACAAGAAGCAGCAAAAAAAGTAATGCCTTTTTTCCCTAATCAACAAGATAGAGGAACGCACATTAATATTAGTGGAGCTGGTATGCTTAAACATGCACCAAACAAAGCTAATGCTGTAAAATTAGTTGAGTTTTTATTATCAACAGAGGCTCAAAATCACATTGTAAATAATACTTTTGAGTATCCAATGATCAGTGGTGTAACACCTAATGATTTAGTTCCAGGCAAAGAGATGAACTTTGTAATGGATACTAAAACAAGTGTTAAGTCATACGGTGCAAAACAAGCAGATGCATTAGAAGTAATGTTGGCTGCAGGTTGGAAGTAAATGATAGCTGTTAAAAAAAAATTTACTACGGAAGTTGATTATAATAAATCTTCCAAAGCCTGTCCTGCATGTGCTTCGGAGTGTGAAAAAATCAATAAACGTGTAAATAATAGAAAATTGTCTGAAATTAAAACTAAGGAGGTTCCGCATATCCTAAAAGTATTTAATTTTTGATTTTCTAAAGTTTGTGCCTATGGTTTGGTCTCCTAAGCCATGGGCACTTTTGATTTTCATGATTATAAGGCGGATTATAATATATGAAATTTAATTCCTGGTACCTTTCTTCATTTTTAGTTTCATTTGTTGTTGCAATTCCAATTTTAACTGTGTTTGCAAGTTTCTTCCAAGAAACAACTAATTACTTTGATATTTTAAAAAATACATTTTTAATTGAATATATTTATAATTCCTTAATATTACTTTTAGGAGTTTTAGTTCTTACATTATTCTTAGGTGTTGGCAGTGCATATGTAGTTTCATTTTATGATTTTCCAGGCGTTAAATTTTTTAAATGGGCTTTAATATTATCTTTTGCAGTACCTGCTTACATTTATGCTTATTCATTAACTGCTTTTTTTGAAAACTTTGGAACACTATACTCAATATTGAAATCTTTATTTGGACCTGGTGAATATAATCAATCCATTCCAAAATTTGATGGTATGCTTGGTGCTATCTTATCAGTATCTTTTTCACTATTTGGATATGTTTACGTTTTAACGAGAGCATCTTTCCATTATCAATCTCAAAATTTAATAGAATTAGGACAAAATCTAGGTTTTTCTAAGTATAAATCTTTTTTTAAGATTATTTTACCATCAGCTAGACCAGCAATAGTTGCAGGTTTAGCATTGGTTGCAATGGAGACTTTATCTGATTTTGGGGCAGTATCATTTTTTGGCATAGCAACTCTTACTACAGGTATATATGATTCATGGATATCATTTGATGATTTAGCTTTTGCAAATCAGCTTTCATTTTTTTTACTATTATTTATTTTGGGTCTCTTTTTTATTGAAAATATTTCGAGAAAACGTGCTCAATATCACTCTCCAATTAAAGGTGGCATCAAAGAAAAGAAGAAAATTAAACTAAATTTTTCTAAAGCGACTTTGGCTTTTGTGTTTTGTTTTTTAGTTTTTTTTATAAGTTTTCTATTTCCCGTTTTACAAATGTTATATTGGACAATAATTTTTCCAAAAAATTTATTTGATTTAAATACCTTTCAATTGTTTTCAAACACCATTTATCTAGTTTTTTTATCTAGTATTGTATTAGTAGTTTTTTCATTTATTTCAAATTATGGAAATAGAGTAACTAAAAGTAAATTTTTAAACTTTCTTACAACATTTTCTATTACAGGATATGCGATACCTGGTGTAATTTTAGCTGTTGCGTTCATCACTTTTATTGCTTGGTTTGATAATACTTTTGTTAAAGCCTTTGAATTTAATTCTATTAAGAAAATATTTATAGGATCTATTTTTGGTTTAGTGATAGTTTATTTTATAAGATTTTATTCACTAGCTTATAATGGATTGAAAACTGGCTACGAAAGGATTAATAGGTCAATTGACGAGAGTTCTTATCTCCTTGGTTATTCTAAAATAAAAACCTTCTTAGGAATTCATGTCCCTTATTTAAAAAATTCTGTCTTTCTAATAGGAATATTGATTACGATAGAAGTAATAAAAGAATTACCTATAACTTTAATATTGAGACCATTTAACTTTGAAACATTCGCTACAACAGCATATATTTTTGCATCCCAAGATCTCTTAGAGGCTGCGGCAGTTCCATCATTATTCTTGATATTAATTGCAAGTACATTTATTTTGATAACGTCTAAATTTATTTTGAAAGACTAATGACTAACAATTTTTTTGAAATTGAAAATGTATCTTTTGCAGCTGGCGGGAAAAATAAAGTTAATAATGTTTCTTTAAAAATTGAAAATGAAGGTGAAATTGTATGTTTACTTGGTCCTTCTGGTATAGGTAAAACCACAATATTAAGAACTATTGCGGGTTTAGAAAAAATTAATAAAGGTAAAATTCATTTAAAAGGCAGAACACTTTCATCTCAAAATATTCATATTGAGCCAGAAAATCGTAACATTGCTCTATCATTTCAAGAGAACAGCTTATTTCCTCATTACAATATAGAAAAAAATATTAATCTTGGTTCAGATAGAGTGAAAGATGATAAAAAAATACAAACTAAAGAAGTAATTAATTTTTTAAACTTAAACAAAATACTAAATAAATTTCCGCATGAGATCAGTGCGGGTGAAGCCCAAAGAGCATCTTTAGCTAGATCATTGGTTTCTCAACCAGACTTATTAATGTTGGATGAGCCATTATCTAATGTAGATCAAAGTTTTAAGGAGGAAATTCAAGTTGAATTAAAGCAAATTTTAACCAATTCTAAAATAACAACAATAATTGTAACTCACGATTCATATGAAGCTTTTTACCTGGGTAGTAAATGTGGAATAATTTTAGACGGTGAGTTAAAGCAATATGATGATCCATATAATGTCTACCATTTACCAAATTCAGTAGAAGTAGTTAATTTTTTAAATAGAGGTACTTTAATACCAGCAGAAGTTACCAGTCCGAAAAGTCTTGAAAATGAAGATTTAGGTACAATAACTGGAAATTTCGCTAGACCGTTTCCAATAGGATCTAAAGTAAAACTATTAATACAACCAGAAGACTTACAACATGATGATGCAAGTAATCTTAAACTTGAAGTAGTAGATAGAAAATTCAGAGGATCGAATTTTATTTATACGTTAAAAACATTAAGTAATAAATTAATACCAGTTTTTGTGCATTCTCATCACATTCATCAACATGAGGTTGATGAAAAATTTGGTATAAAAAGACCCATTCACATCGATCATATTGTTTGCTTTTAAATTTAATTGTATAAATTACATTAAGTATGAAAGAGCTACCAAAAAGTACTAAAGTAGTAGTTATTGGCGGAGGTGTTGCAGGGACATCTTGCGCTTATCATTTAGCTAAATTTGGATGGAAAGATGTAATATTACTTGAAAGAGATCAATTAACCTCAGGAACTACTTGGCACGCTGCAGGTCTTCTAGGTCAATTAGGTGCATCATCTACAATTACCAAAATTAGAAAATACTCTTTAGATCTTTATAAAGAATTAGAAAAGACTACAGGATTATCAACCGGGATGAAGCAAAATGGTGCAATTACAGTTGCATCTACTAAAGAAAGAATGCAAGAATTGTTAAGACAAGCAACGACTGCACAATTGTCTGATGTTGAAGTAGAAGTCTTAGATCACAAAAGACTAAAAGAATTATATCCAGTGATTCACTGTGAAGATCTTGTAGGTGGTGTTTACATGCCAAAAGATGGACAAGCAGATCCTGTTGGAGTTACTAACGTGCTTGCAAAAGCTGCAAGAATGGAAGGCGCTCAAATTTTTGAAAAAACTCCTGTAAAAAAAATACTTACAAAAAATTCAAGAATAAGTGGAGTAGAAACAGAAAAAGGTATTATAGATTGTGAGTATGTAGTTATGGCTACAGGAATGTGGTCAAGACAATTAGGTGAAGATATTAATGTTAGTGTTCCTTTATACCCAAATGAACATTTTTATATAATCACTGAGCCAATGAAAGATTTGCCTCAAAATCTTCCTGTTTTAAGAGATTATAATGCTTGTTTATATTTGAAAGAAGATGCAGGGAAAATGCTAGTTGGAATTTTTGAACCA
The DNA here is from genome assembly GCA_902618565.1 of uncultured Pelagibacteraceae bacterium. Lineage (GTDB taxonomy): Bacteria > Pseudomonadota > Alphaproteobacteria > Pelagibacterales > Pelagibacteraceae > Pelagibacter. The sequence continues at coordinate 3,067 of CACNAX010000027.1, read as the reverse complement.
AATGCAAAACCAGCATTTAAGGAGACGGGAAGAGTGCCTGATGACTTTTCTTTCGGCGAACTTCCTGATGATTTTGACCATTTTGAACCATATTTAGAAAAATCATTTCATAGACTACCAATGTTAGAGAGTGCAGGAATTAGAAAATTTTTCTCAGGCCCAGAATCTTTTACTCCAGATACGCAATACTTATTAGGAGAAACTCCTGAAGTTAAAAACCTTTACACGTGTTGTGGTTTTAATAGCATAGGAATTGCTAGCTCAGGAGGAGCGGGCAGAGTAACAGCTGAATGGATGATGAATGGACATATAAATGAGGATTTATTTTCATTAGATATTAAAAGATTTCAGAAATTTCACTCTTCAAAAAACTTTATTATGGAAAGAGTAACAGAAACGCTTGGTGATCTATATGGAATGCATTGGCCATTTAAACAGCACAATACATCAAGAAATCAAAAGCTTTTACCTTATCATAAGGAATTAAAAAATGCTGGAGCTTGTTTTGGAGTAGCAGGAGGTTTTGAAAGACCAATGTGGTATTCATTAAATGGTAAAGAGCCTAATTATGAATATAGTTTTAATTATCAAAATTGGTACCCATCAGCAAAGTATGAAACTTTAAATGCAAGAAAAAATGTTGGACTTTTTGATTTTTCAACTTTTTCAAAGTTTGATTTAAAAGGGAAAAAAACTCATCAAGAACTTCAAAAGTTATGTACCGCTAACATTAAAAACGAAATTGGTAAAACAACATATACTCATATGCTGAATGAAGATGGTGGAATAGAAACAGATTTAACTGTTGTATGTATGGATAAAAACTTTTTTAGAGTTGTAAGCTCTGCAGCTACAAGAGAACACGATAAATACCATATCTTAAAATATTTAGATGAAGACGTATCTTTTAAAGATGTAACAGAGGATATTTGTTGTCTAGGATTGTTTGGTCCAAAGAGTAGAGAGATGATCTCGAAAATATGCAATGATGATTTTAGTAACGGTAAATTTAAGTTTGGAACTGGAAAGTTCATAATGATAAATGGTATTAAAGTTTGGGCTCAACGACTTTCTTATGTTGGTGAATTAGGATTTGAACTTTATGTTGAATCAAGTTTAGCTAAGGATTTATATGAAATTCTAATTGAAGAGGGGAAAAACTTCGAACTGTCTCATTGTGGAATGCATGCAATGGATATTATGAGAATGGAAAGTGGATTTGTTCACTGGGGACATGATATTTCACCTGAAGAAAATCAGTATCAAGCAGGTTTAAAATTTGCAATTAGTTATAAAAAAAATGTCAACTTTATTGGAAAAGATGCTTTATTAAAAATTAAAGACCAAAAATTAGATAAGAGGATGATGATGTTTACTCTTAAAGACAGCAAACCTGGTGAGCCACTTTTACTACATGAAGAACCTATTTATATGGACGACAAAATAATTGGTAGAACAACTTCAGGAAATTATTCTTTTTGTTATGATAAAAATCTTTCTTTTGGATATGTCAATTCTGGAAATACAGTCGAAACATTAAAAGACAAAAATATATATATTGAAATTGAAAAACAAAAATATCCAGTTGAGGTGTTAGAAAAACCTTTAAACAATAAAAATTTTAAGAACTAACTTTCCTTTTTCTACTTTCGGCCTGAACAAATAAAACTCCAAAAACAATTATTCCAATAACTCCAAAAGTTTTATTAAAATCAAAAGGTACTCCAAATATATAAAAATTGATTAATGTTGACCAAATTAGTTGTGAATATTGAAAATTAGTAACAAAAGATAAATTTGATAGCTGAATCGCAAATATAATTAAAAGGTGGCTAGTAAAACCTAATACACCTAGAAATACTAACCAAATCCATAACTTTTTATTCTCAATAGGTGTCCAGTCTAACATTACATAAATAGAGAAAACAATGGCCCCTACAACAGCAGCATAAAATAACGCCACTAAAGGATCATTATTACCAGAGATAAATTTTGTAAAAAATTGATATAAAGCCCAACATACTGGTGGTACCAAAGGAAAAATTAAGTCTAAACTTAAGACTTTCATACTAGGACTCATTGAATAAATTATACACCCAAAGCTTAATAACATTAAAATTATACCTTTAGATGAAAGAATATCTTTTAAAAACAATGCCGTTAAAATTGATACTATTAATGGAGCTGAGAAGAAAACTACATAGATATCGACAAGGTCAAATTTTTGTAAAGAATGAATGAAAAAAAAAGTAGCAAAAACCATTAATATAGATCTAATAATATTAATTTTAAAATTGCTTTTTAAGTTTAACTTAGGTTTTAATATCGCGAATAAAATTAAAATAATCACAAAGTGAAAAAAAAATCTGCCCCAAATTACTTGATTTAATGGCATTAATGTTCCCAGATATTTTGCAGTAGAATCTTGGCAAACTAAAATAAAAAATCCAGATATAGATAAAATTATAACTTTGGTAATAGATTTATTTTTAAGAAAATTCATAATTTTGATTAAATTTTAGACTGAACTTAGATTATCTAAAATTTTTTTTGAGCACTGTTCTGTATTACTAGAGCCTTGAAGATCTTTTGTTCGACTGTCTTTATCTTTAAGAGTTAATTCAATTGATTTTACTATTCTATCAGATGCTTCTTTTTCACCTAGATAATCTAACATCATAGCAGCTGACCAAATTTGTCCTACTGGATTAGCTATTCCTTGGCCTGCAATATCTGGTGCCGATCCATGAACGGGTTCAAATAATGATGGGTATTTATTTGTTGGATTAATATTACCAGACGGTGCAATTCCAATAGTTCCAGTACAAGCAGGCCCTAGATCTGATAAAATATCTCCAAACAGGTTTGATGCGACTATCACATCAAAACGTTCAGGACTTAGAACAAATCTAGCAGTTAATATATCAATATGGTACTGATCAGTTTCCACATCAGAATAATTCTTTTTATTCTCATTAAATCTTTCGTCCCAATAAGGCATTGTAATTGATATTCCATTTGATTTTGTTGCACTTGTTAATTTTTTTCTTTTTCTTTTTTTAGCTAA
>CACNAX010000026.1 GCA_902618565.1 uncultured Pelagibacteraceae bacterium | reverse complement strand
AATTGCCTATTTTTTTCAAAACTAACTAATTCATCTAATTCTTTTTCAATATTAATAACTTGTTGCATTTCTCTTTTTTCGTTAATTTTTAATAATAAATATCCATTGGGATATTTAAGTGGTCTTGAGATCATCTCAGATTGCAATTTTTTCAAAATTTTATTTAAATCATCTGAAAGTAATGTTTCTTTAATCCAACCAATCTCACCGCCTCTATTAGCACTACTTGAAATACTGTACCTATTTGCTGCAGCTTTAAAACCATTTAGTTTGATATATTTTAATATTTCACGACTTTTATCTTGCAAATTTTCATCTTTATTAATCTCAAATAACAATTCTGATAAATTATATTCAAATTTTTTATCCTTTGAAATATTTGACTTTAGTTTAGCTCTTAGAGTATCTTTATCTATTTTTACGAAAGAACTGTATTTTTGAAATATAAACTCATTCCATAAACCTTCATATTTAAGCTTTTCAATTATTTTTGAATATTCGATATTATTTTTCTTTAAGAGATTAATAAATTCATTTTCATTTTTGACCTTTTTAAATTTAAATAAATTTTTTTTTATCTCATCTACAAATTTTAAATTATCTGTGTCTTTATATATTTTATTTAACTCTTTTTTCTTTATTATTTCTTTAATTAAAGAATTAGTTGAAATTTTTAATATCTCATTTTCTGATAGATTATTCAAATTAGGTCTTAAAAATAATAAATAATTTTTTTCATCGTAAATATCAATATTGGTAATAATATCATCACCAATTTTATATTTAATTTCAATATTCGCATATGAAATTTGTCCATAAATAATAGTAAAAAAAAAATAGATAATATATCTTATTTTAATCATAACTTATCTGCCTATTAAACTTCTGACATTTGATACACCTAATTCTGTAAATGGAATAATTTTGACTAAAAATGATATACTTTTGTTTGGTTCTAAATTTCCATCTCTAAAAAATGATTTATTATAATTTATATTAAACGAAATACAGTCTGTTTCATAAACATACATTAGATTATAAAATTGAGTAAAATCATCTTTTAAATTTTTGGCAATTTCAAAGCTTAATTTATTCTCATCATTAAAATTAAAACTTGTTTTATTTTTTATGTTCTCTTTGTTCCCAATGTTATTATCTTCAGTGTAATATGAAAAATTAGTAAAAAAGTTATTCACACTATATTTAATATCTAATTGCTCTAAGTTAGAATGTTTTAAATCACGATCGTGGGAAAAAGAATAACCAAACTTTAAGTTATCATTTAAACTGAAATCTAAATTTCCAAAAATATCTGATCTGGTTTTATTTAATTTTGATTTTTTTGGCAATTTATAATTTTCACGAGATTTTAATACATTTGCTACTTTAAAGTCTATTAATCTTAATCCATTATTATTTAATTTGTTAAATTCTAATCCCAAGCTTAAAGATTCTCCACCTTCAACTTCATGTGCAGTTCCAATTCTATTTAAACTAAATACGTTATCATAATTAAGTAATATATCTTTTGACGAAATATCACTATTACCATTAGGACTAAATCTAAAGGAGACTATAGGTTTGATTTGATGAGTAAAATTTTCAAATTTTCTTTGCATTGGTAAACTCGTGTCTATTTTTAATGTTGTGAACAAATCATAATTTGCATTCTCTTCAAAATTTGAGGAATTGTTAGAATAATTATTCGAATTTTTTAGTAATAATTTAAAATCAGTTGAAACCCCATATGAGTTAATAAATGGATTTGATGAAAAGAGAAAATCATTTGTTATAACGGCTTCCGTTACATTTGTGTCATAGTTTTTATTATACCCGTAAGAATTAAAACTAAAATTGCCATCATAGCTATCAGGAATACTTATATTTTTTGTAAAATTGAAATCTGGAAAAATGTACTGAAACCTATCATGATAATTTCTAGATAGATCTTCGTATATTTTAAATGAAGTTTTTAAATCCGAGTCTTTGAAATTCCAATCAATATCAAAATTTGTAAGCAAAAGATTTTCATCCATTATTAAAGAAGATGTTTCTTTGAGTTTATGATTTTTTAAATAATTATCTCCTTTTACTTGTTGAAGATTTAATTGAAAATTTGCAATTTTATTTAATTGTCCAATTTGATTATAGAATAAATGACCTTTTGTTCCTCTTTCTCCAACTAAAAAACTAAAATCACTTAAAACCTTAGAATTCTTTAATGCCTGTCTATATTCATTTTGAATTAAAAAGCTTTTATCAGCATAATATCTTGGATTAAAAGTTATGTCTTTGTCTGCTCCAAGAACTTTAAAATATGGAATATTTATGGAAGTCCCAAGAGTTTCAGAACTAGAGTAAGATGGTGTTAAAAATCCTGATTTTCTTTTAACAGTTGGATCTGGATGATTAAAGTAAGGCAAATAGAAAACCTTATAATTTAATATTTTTAACCAAGAATTCTTGTATTCAAATAATTTTTTTTCTTTATTGTGGTTAAACTCTTCAGTATTTAATTCCCAACCTCTACATTTTTTATTTTCAATATTGCACGTGCTAAAAACTGCCTTATATACTCGTAGCTCTTGATCATTCGAATAGGCACTTCTACCTTTTAAAACTGGATCATTATTCTTATTTCCAAAATATGTATCCTCAAATTCAACTTTTAATTCTTTTCCTGCAATTTCTTTTTTTTGTAAATCAATAAATAAATTCTCAAAAATATATTTATTATTATTTGTATCGATTATAAAAGCTTTGCTAGATTTTATATTCTCTTTTAAAATATTTATCTCAAACTTATCTAGTAGTTTATAAATATTACCTTCTTTATCTTCTATAAATGTTTCATCTGAACCGTATATTTTGTTTAATTTTCTATCATAATAAATATTTTCAGTCTTTATTTTATATTTATTTTTAATAACTATATTTGTTTCACCATCACTATAAATTATGTCTTTTAATTCTTTATAAGTTATTTTATTACTATCCAAAAGCAATTTATTAGCACTATCTTTAAAAATTACTTCATCGTGAAAAAATATAACTTGTTTTTTTTTATCATATTTTGCCTTTTTCGATTTTATTTTAAGTTGCTTTGTTTCAGAGTGTGCAACAGAGTCATACGCCAGGATAATATTTTCATCACTCTTAATCTCTATGTTAGAGCTTTCAAAATAAATTTCACTAAATGCAAAATCAATTTTTATTAAAAATGTTATAAAAAAATATATAATTAATTTATTAATTTTCATTTACTTTCAACATTCCTATATTACAAATTAAAAATAGTATTAATAGAGGCGCCCAAACTGATAAATATATAGGAAGAGCTCCATTATTTCCCAAGACTCCAGAGAAGTAATTTAAGTAGTATACCAATACAGAAATAAATATACCAAAAATTATTATAAAAAATCTCGATTGAAAGTATTTTAATTTATTAATTATAATAAAACCAAGAATTGTCATTAAGACATAAAAAATAGGCATACTATAAATTTTATTTAAATGTATTTTAATATCTGTATTTGAATACCCAATTTTTAAATAATTATTTGACAGTTGATGTAATTCATAAATATTTAAAGAATTTAAATTTGAAAACAGATTTGATATTATTTCACCGTTGAACGATGAGTTATGAACATAACTTTTTAAATCTTTTCTATTCCCACCATTATCCAGCCAACTTACGTTGTTCAGTATCCAATTTTTAGAACTAATATTTGCCTCTTTTGCAATAATTGTACTTTTGTTATTAAAGTACATGTCTGTTTCTGAAATTGTCACTGATTTTAATTTATTTTTTTGAAATTTTTCAGCATGTATAACAAATATACCTTTATCAATTTCCTCTTTTATCCAAAGGCCATCACTTTTAACTACTGCCAAATATTCATTTGAATTAGAAAATCTATTTTTTATGTCAAGGTATTTACTTTTTAAAGCAGATGAAAAAGAATAGTAAAATAACAAAATAAAAAGACCTAACATAAATGATAAAATTGTTAGTATATAAATTATTTTCAAATTACTTATACCATTAGACTTTAATATTTTAAGTTCATTCTTATCATTAAGACTTAAGTAAAAGAATTTTACAGAAATCAAAAAAATGAATGGAAATATTTCAAATATGAGAGACGGAGCATTAAGAAAAGATAAATAAACTGTGTAGAAATTGTCTGTATTATGTTTTTCTGTAAATTTAATTTCCTCAAAAAAATTAATAATTATCACAAGACATAGAAATATTATACTTACAACAAAAAATTTTTTTATAAACAAGTTAAATAAATAAGATTGATATTTTTTTATAATCATAAAGTTTCTAACCTAAATCTTGTTTTTATAAATAATATGAAATAAAAAAAAATTACGAAAATTAATGGTAGGAATATTATAATTATTTCTGTTTGTAGGTTTGAAGACAAAAATCTGAAGCTTAATTCAGATAATAAAATTATAGAAAATCCAAAAAAGAATAAGAGTATTTTAAAATAACTTTGAAGGAAATTTATTTTCGTTTTTATAATGGTTAATGAACTTATTAGAGATAAAATAATAATATAAATAGGATTGATAAACCTTTTAAACATTTCTTCATAAATATCTTTTATTAAAAAAGCATTTTCTTCACTACATCTTAATTCTTTATCTTTTCTATTTTTTAAAAATTTTTCCAAGCAACTGATCAATGAAAGGGTTTCTGTTTCTCCAAGTTTATTAGACTGCCTAATATTAGAGGTAAATTTTGACAATTCGTATGTTGTTTCTTTAAATTTTAAATTAAAACTTCCTTTATTATCAATATTTGTAATTTTCCCATCATAAAGTTTAAAGCTAAATTCATTTTTACTCCTTATCAATTGTCCCTTACTTGCTATAATTATTTTACTTTCATTATCTTTTAGTTTTTCTTTAATATATATGCCCTCTAGACTTCCATCATCCTTTTTGCCTTCAACAAATATAGTTAAATTTTGCATGATATTAGAAAATTTTTTTTCTTGTATTAATTTTGGAAAAAATTCTATTGAAGAACTTTTTAAGTACTGTTGTTTCAAATTTTGTGTATAAGGTACAACTAATAAGTTTAGTAAGAGTTGCAGAAAAACAAAAATTAGAGATAATTTTCCAATAAAATTTATAAATGATATCTTTTTAATACCATTTGTCCAAAAAATTAAAATTTCATTATTATCTTCATATCTTGTTATCACTACAAATAATGTCAAAAAATAAATAAATATTAGAAGTTTGCTGAAAATTTTTGGTATATTCAAAGCTGTATAGAAGAAATATACTTTGATACCATGTCCTTGCTCAGAAACAATATCTAATAGGTTCACCCCCTGAATTACCCATACGATGGAAGTAATTGCAATCGAGGATAGTAAAAAAAAACCAAATATATCTAAGGATAGCTTTCTAAATATTAATTTATTCATTGAAATTATAAATTTTATAAATATACAACATTATCTATTAAATATTTCAAAAAAATGAAGCTAAAATTAGATTTTGTAAATAAAGTATCCAAAGTAGCTAAAAATAATGAGGTTATTTTATTAAAAGATAAAACAACTAAAAATAAAATACTCAAATTTATAAATAATTCTTTGTTTAACAATAAGTTATTTTTAGAAAAAAAATTTCTCTCTCAAAATATTAATGGCATGACTTATATTTTTGTAAATTGTATGAGATCTAAAACATCACTCGATTTTGAAAAGCTAGGATCTGATTTGTATGTTTTTTTAAAAAATAATAAAATCGAAAATTCTTTTTTTGATACAAATAAATCTTTTCTAACTAATGTACAAATAGAAAAGCTTATACACGGGGCACAGCTTAAGTCATATGATTTTAGTGTTTATAAAACTGATAAATCAAAAAATGTAATTACCAACTTATATATAGTTGGAAATAAATATAAAAAATCGAATTTACTTAGATTTAAATTGAATTCACTTTTAGAAGGTGTTTTTTTAACGAGAGATTTAGTGTCTGAACCAGGAAATATTCTTCATCCAGATGAATATGCAAAACGTATAACTAAACTCAGAAAATTTGGATTGAAAGTTACTGTTTATGATAAAAAGAAATTAAAGAAACTAGGTATGAATGCTTTATTAGGAGTAGGCCAAGGAAGTATTAGAGGTTCGTATCTAGTAACAATAGAATGGAATGGTGCAAAAAATAAATCTAAACCACTAGGTTTTGTTGGAAAGGGTGTATGTTTTGATACAGGAGGTTACTCTCTTAAACCTGCAAAATTTATGGAGGATATGACCTATGATATGGCTGGTTCAGCAACCGTTGTTGGTTTAATGAAAACTCTTGCACTTAGAAAGTCAAAAATTAATGCAGTTGGAGTGGTTGGGCTTGTAGAAAATATGGTAAGTGGAAATGCTCAAAGACCGGGTGATATTGTAAAATCTTACAGCGGCAAAACCATAGAAGTTTTAAATACTGATGCTGAAGGAAGATTAGTTTTAGCTGATGCCTTAACTTTTACTGAAGAAAAATTTAAACCACAATTTATTGTTGATTTAGCAACATTAACTGGGGCCATAATTGTTTCTCTTGGCTCAGAATATGCGGGTCTATTTTCAAATAATGATAAATTATCTAAACAATTAATTGATGCGGGTGAAAGTGTTGAAGAAAAACTTTGGAGAATGCCTTTAAACGAAAACTTTGACAAACTAATAAATTCAAAAAACGCAGATATGCAAAATATTAATTATGTAGGTGGAGCAGGTTCGACTACAGCAGCACAATTTTTACAGAGGTTTATAATAAATAAAACTCCTTGGGCTCACTTAGATATTGCTGGCATGGCATTTTCAAAATATGGTGGAGCGCTTAACTCTGGTGGTGCAACTGGTTATGGAGTTAGATTGTTAAATAAATTAATAGAGGATAACTATGAGTAATATTGAGCAAACTCTATCGATAATTAAACCAGATGCGGTTGAAAGAAATCTGCAAGATCAGATTAAGCAAGAATTTACAAATAAAGGATTTGAAATAATAAAAGAAAAAAAAATTCATATATCTAAAGATGAAGCCGAAAGATTTTATAAAGTACATGAATCCAAACCATTTTATAACGATTTATGTACTTACTTATCATCAGGTCCTATTGTTGTCATGACTTTACAACGAGAAAATGCAGTTGCAGAAAATAGAAAGTTAATGGGGGCAACAAATCCAGTCGATGCAGAGGAGGGCACTTTAAGGAAAAAATACGGTATTTCAATTGATAAAAACTCTGTTCATGGTTCAGATAGCACTGAAAATGCTAAGATTGAACTAGATTTTTTTTTTAATCACTAGTTAATAATTTAATAATTGCTTTAGGGTATATTTTGTGCTCAGTTTTTAAAACTTTTTTTTCTAAACTTTTTACATTATCTGACCTTAGAATTTTTACTTTTTTTTGTAATATAATTTTACCTGAATCTAATTTATCATTAACAATATGAACTGTAGCTCCAGAGTATTTGTCTTTATTTTGAATTGCTTTATTATGTGTATTTAGTCCTTTATACTTAGGCAGAAGAGAGGGGTGAATATTAAGTATAGTTTTATTTAATTTTTTTATAAATTTGCCCGAAAGTATTTTCATAAATCCAGCTAAACAAATTAAATCAACATTATTTCTCCTTAATAATTTAAACAAACGATCTTCAAAGCTTTTTCTATTAGAATATTTAATAACGATATTATTGATATTGGATTTTTTTGCATAATTTAATCCTTTTGCAATAAAATTATCAGAGACAACCAGTACAATTTTAATTAAAGATTTTTTTGTTTTTGAATATTTTATTAATGATCTTAGATTGCTGCCTCTACCACTTATTAATACTGCAGTATTTTTTTTACCAGATGACTTTTCCACTCAACTTTACTTTTTTTGAATTTTTTGTAATTTTTCCAATAACATATGGTTTAAATTTTTTTGGAAAATATCTTATTATTTTTTTGTAGTTTGAACGTTTTGCTATTAAACAAAAACCTACACCGCAATTAAAAGTTTTTAACATTTCTTGTTCGCTAACTCCTTGACTTTTGAGCCATTTAAATATTTTTAATGTTTTTATTTTTTCTAAATTTATTTCAGCACAATAATTATCTGGTATTATTCTTTTAATATTATCATTTAAGCCACCTCCTGTAATATTTGCACAAGCATTCAAATACTTCTTTTTAATTAATTCTAACACATGCATTACATATATTTTTGTTGGTACTAATAATTCTTTTTTCAAAAATGAATTTTTTTTTAAATTAATTTTCTTTTTTTTTATAATATGTCTTACTAAGGAATATCCATTTGAATGTAGACCACTGGAAGGTATTGCTAGCACTAAATCTTTTTCTTTTATTCTATTTAATAATATTTTATCTTTTTCTACCAGGCCTAAAGAAAATCCTGCGATATCAAATTTTCCTTTTGAATAAGTTCCAGGCATTTCTGCAGTTTCTCCACCAACTAATTCACAGTCAGCTAATTTGCAGCCTTTAATAATTCCACTAATTATACTTTTTAGTTTTTTAGTATCAATTTTTTCGACCGAAATATAATCTAAAAAAAGCAAAGGTTTTGCTCCTTGAACTATAATGTCATTTACACACATAGCCACAAGATCTACCCCAATTGTATCAAATTTACCTAGTTGATTTGCAACTTCAATTTTTGTGCCGACTCCGTCTGTACTAGTTACAAGATATGGATTCTTTAAATTACTTGGCAGTTTTGTAAGTGCTCCAAATCCCCCAATATTCTCAAAATGACCACTTTTTTTTGATTTTTTTGTACTTGAGGATATAAATTTAATAAATTTATCTGCTTTTTTTATGCTTACGCCACTTTTCTCATATGTAAAATTTTTCGATCTCATGTTTAAATTATGTTTTTAATTAAAAATAAAATTAATATTTACTTATACTTTTTTTTTTTACTTTTCATTTTAGTTTTTATCAAGTTTTCCACAGCTATAGTTCTTGCAG
>CACNAX010000025.1 GCA_902618565.1 uncultured Pelagibacteraceae bacterium | reverse complement strand
TACAATTTACCTATTATCTAAATAATAATACAAATTTCACTTTAATTCATTTTTTATTTAGTAAGTAACACCAGAACCTTTTAAGAAATTAGCTTTGGTATCCAAGGGTAGTCTTGGATTTACTTTCAAATCAATATCATCAAATTTTTTTATTTTATATTTTTCCAAACCTTCTAATGCTATTATAGCTGCATTATCTCCCATAAATCAGTTTCAAGGAAAATTGCTTCAAAGCTATTTTCATTACTAACTTGAATTAATTTCTTACTCTATCCCAGTCAGCACCTTTAGTATCAGATTTAATTTGTTGATCAATAGACCAAAAATTTGGTTGATTTTAACAACCAATAATTCATATTTTCAAATTAAACATACACGTTTTCTGTAAAGCTTCTTACAATAAATATTTTTCCTTTTTCTACTTTTAATATTTTTTTATTTTTAGCATCTATTATAAGTTCTTTTGAAACTTTACTACTATTTCTCTTAATTGTATTTTCAATTTTAAATTTTTCTTTTCCTGTTATCTTAAAAAAATTATCATTTACTCTATGAGACATATGTCCGGGGTGGTCAATAATCGGTTCTGAAAAAATCCACCAAAACACTCTACAATAGCTTTTATCTATCCATTCAACTTTTAAATTTTTTCTTGCAGTAGATGAATAATTAAAAGTATAGTCTAGTAATTGATCATCCGGAGCTTTAGGGTATTTAATTATATTTTCTAACCATTCGTTTAAAAGATTGATAGTTGCGCTATTATCTGAGAAATATGCCACCCCGCCACTCGAGAAAAGTTGTCTTTCTTTACTTGGATCATTTAAAAGTTTTACACTTATACTATTTATATAGTAGGTGTTTTCTACCTCACCTCCTTCAGAATTTATTTTGAGTTTTATTGGCAAGTATCCATCATTCTCAGAATCCTCTAACCAATTATATATGGCAAAATCTATATTTTTTTCTTTCAGTGCATAAAATAATTTTGGTTCTTTCACCAAAATTAAATCACAATCTAAAAAAACAATTGGTATTTTAAATTTTTTTAACATCTTTAACACTAGTTTAGGCATACAATAATTTATATCATTTGATCCTTTCTCACTTTTTGAGTAATGAATTGTTGGAACTTCAAATATTATATAATTAAGATTAAAATTATTAAGTGAATTTATTAATCTGTCGGCCTTATCTTTATAATTTAACGTGAAAAAACTTACTATCAAAAAGTCTTCTCTTATTAATATATTTTCTTTATAAATTTTCACTAAAGTACCACTCCAGCACCTTTTAGAAATTTTGCATTCTTGTCCAAAGCTAATCTTGGATTTGCAGTCAAATCCAAACTATCAAAATTTTTTACTTTATATCTTTCTAACCCAACCATTGCAATCATTGCCGCATTATCTCCACATAACCTTAGGTCTGGAAATATCGGTTTAAAATTATTCTCTTCACTGATTTTTGTTAATTTATTTCTTATTCCACTATTTGCAGCAACACCACCAGCTACAACAAAATTATATTTATTTGTCGTATTTATTTTCTTAAATTCTTTAAATGCTTTTTCAGTTTTAACATGTAATATTTCTTCTATAGTTTTCTGAAATGAAGCAGCAAGATCAAATTTCTCTTGTTCATTTTTTATCTCTTTGGATGTTCTTAAAATAGCTGTTTTAAGTCCTGCGAAAGACAAGTTGCAACCCCCTTTATCTAGGATAGGTTTTGGTAATTTAAATTTATTAGGATCACCTCTTTTTACAAATTCTTCTAGTTTAGGACCCCCAGGAAATTCTATCCCTAAAATCTTTGCTGTTTTATCATAAGCTTCTCCTAGAGCATCATCAATGGTTGTCCCTAATCTTTTATAATCTCCTAAGCCATTTACGCTTAAATATTGAGAATGACCTCCAGATATTAGTAAAAGTAAATATGGATATTCTAGTTTTGTATGTAATTTTGGACTAAGTGCATGTCCTTCCAAATGGTTAATACCAATGAAAGGAATTTTCAAAGTAGATGCTATCCCCTTTGCAAAATTTAAACCAACGCTGAGACATATTATTAATCCAGGACCAGATGTGCATGCTACTCCAGAAATTTCATTAATCTTTATTTTACTTTCAATAATAGCTTTATTTGCTATTAAATTTATTTTTTCTACATGCGATCGGGCAGCGAGTTCAGGAACAACTCCACCAAATTCTCTATGAATATCAAATTGACTAGATACTACGTTTGATAATATTTTTGGGATATCATTACCGGTATCCTGAACCAATGCAACAGCAGTTTCATCACAACTTGTTTCTATTCCTAGAATTATTGATTTTTTGGTCATAAATTATTTTTTATAATTATTACAATTAATCTATAAGATTGTAATAAAAATAAGTTTTATGAAAAAAAATACTCTAACAATTGGAACAAGAGGCAGCAAGTTAGCATTAATTTACGCGGAAAAAGTAAAAAAAGAATTAAATAAAATTTTTCCAAATGAAATAAAACTAAAAAAAATAGTAACAACTGGAGATCAAAAACAAGACCAAAGGCTATCTGATATAGGTGGCAAAGGATTATTTGCAGAGCAAATTGAAAAAGAATTACTTAATGAGGATATTGATATTGCTGTGCATGCATTAAAAGACATGCCAACAATTGAAACCGAAAGTCTTTTGACAAACAATTTTTTAAAAAGAAATTCACCAAATGAAATATTAATTAGTAAAAACAATACAAAATTTGATGATCTGACTCCTAACTCTGTAATTGGGACTTCTTCTTTTAGAAGGGAATTTCAATTAAAGAAAAAAAGATCTGATTTAAAATATAAATTAATCAGAGGAAATGTAGATACAAGAATTCAAAAATTAGAAAATGGTGAATTTGATGCAATACTACTTTCTAAAGCGGGCATAGATTCATTAAAATTACAAAATAAAATCACACAAGAGTTTAGTGTTGATGAACTCATACCTTGTGCTGGACAAGGAATTATTGCAATACAGTGTAAAAAAAATGATAGTGATATTATAGATTTATTAGAAAAAATTAATGATATTGAGTCTAGAATTGTAGCAAATGCTGAAAGAGAGGTTTTGAAAGTTCTAGAAGGAGATTGTGATACTGCAGTAGGGGTATTTGCAAAAATTACTGGTGAAAATGTAGACTTGGTAACAGAGCTCTTTTCTGTAGACGGCAAGATGAGATATTTTATTAGAGAAACAGTAAAAAAAGAAAAAATAGAAACTGCCAGCAGAATGATTGGAGAAAAACTTAAATTACAATCAAAAGGATCTTATAAAAATTAGTATGCATATTTTATTAACCAGACCATTGGATGATAGCAAAGAATTAATATTAAAATTTAGTTCACTGAAACATAAAGTTTCACATTTACCTTTGTTGCAAATTAAAAAGAAAAAAATACCTGAAATAGATCTTAAGCAATTTAAAGCAATTATTTTCACTAGTGCTAATGCTATAAAAAATTTAGATATCTCAAAAATTGATAAAAACATTTTTTGTTTTTGTGTTGGTCTTGCAACAGAAAGAAAGGCAAAAGAATTAGGCTTTCAAAATATTTTCTGCGCCGAAGGTAATGTAAATAATCTTAAAGAATTAATTTTACAAAACTTTGACCCAAAGATTGGACCAATGGTCTATATTAGTGGAGAGATTGTTTCTTATAATCTTGATCAAGACTTAATGTCAGAAAACTATGT
Source organism: uncultured Pelagibacteraceae bacterium (assembly GCA_902618565.1). Taxonomy (GTDB): domain Bacteria; phylum Pseudomonadota; class Alphaproteobacteria; order Pelagibacterales; family Pelagibacteraceae; genus Pelagibacter. The sequence continues at coordinate 6,894 of CACNAX010000025.1, read as the reverse complement.
CATCAAGAGAATTATAAATTATACCGCGATAGCCAATGAAAATTTAAGTGACGATTTTTTAAAAGATATTAAATCTTCTGTGCCAGAAATTGTTTACATATATTCTGAAAATAGTGCGAAGACATTTTTTACGTTAATAAAAAAATATAATTTAGATAATATTTGGATGGAAACTAACCTAATGTGTATGGGCGAAAGAGCATCATCAGTATTGAATGATATAAAATGGAAAAAAATTTTTCTTTTTAACCCTGGTGAAGAGGAGTTTTTGCTATATAAAATTTAAAAATGGACGTTTTAAATAAACTAAATGAGTTATTTTTATCTGTTTGGAAGCAGGGTATTCTTGGGGTAGATTTCTTTCAGATAATAGTAGGTCTTGGAATATTTGTATTATTTTTAATATTTAGAGGTCTAATCAGCAAACTTGTAATAAAAAAATTGGAATTAATTTCAAAAAGAACAACCAATAAATTAGATGATACTTTCGTAAAATCTATGGAAGGTCCTGCTAGGTTTCTTCCAATTGTTCTTGGTGTCTTTTTTGCCAGTTATTATATGTCATTTGATAATGAGACCAGGGGTTTCATAGATAATATTAACAGAACCTTAATAACAATTTTAATATTTTGGATAATACATCAGATAATTGAGCCTATATCATATATTTTAAGTGGATTAGATAAAGTTCTGACAAAAGAATTAATAGGCTGGATTATAAAGTCTCTTAAAATTTTAATTTTTATTTTAGGCGCAGCTGCTGTTCTTGAGTTATGGGGAATTAAAATTGGGCCAATAATTGCAGGATTAGGTTTATTTGGTGTGGCAGTAGCATTAGGCGCGCAAGATTTATTTAAAAATCTAATTTCTGGAATTTTAGTTTTAGTTGAAAAAAGATTTAGAATTGGTGATTGGATTAAAGTTGAGGGAGTTATCGAAGGGGTTGTTGAGAACATTGGATTCAGATCAACTGTTATAAGAAAATTTGATAAATCACTGGCAATTATTCCTAATTTTCAATTTGCAGAAAATGCAGTGATTAATAACACAAGAAAGACAAACTGGGCTATTAGTTGGATAATAACTCTTCAATACGACACTTCAATTGATCAATTGAAATCAATAAGAAATGAGATTGAAGATCATATAAATAAAGGTGATGATTATGACCAATCTGTGGGAGTTGCTGTAAGAGTAGATAAGTTTTCAGATAGCTCGATTGATATGTATGTTAGATGTTTTACAAAAACAAATAGTTGGACTAATTATTTACAAGTAAAAGAAAATTTGGCACTTGAAATAAAAAAAATTGTTGAAGGTAAGGGAGCTGCTTTTGCATTCCCAAGCCAGTCCATCTATGTTGAAAAAAAATGATCGCTATATTTTATTTAGCACTACAAATATTAAAACTTTATTCATATGTTGTAATAGCTAATGTCGTTATAAGTTGGTTAGTTGCTTTTAATGTATTAAATACCAGTAATCGGTTTGTATATTTAATATTAGATTTCACTTATAAAATGACAGAACCGATTTTATTGAGAATTAGAAGATTTTTACCTAACCTTGGAGCTATTGATATTTCACCTATCGTACTTCTTTTGTTGATATGGTTTATAGAAATGTGTATGAAGCTCTACATTGCACCACTAATATTTTAATAAATGATTTTAATTGACGGGAAAAAAGCTGCTGCCGATCTAAGAGAAGACCTCAAGAAAGAAGTCTTATCATTAAAAGATAAGCACAATAAAGTACCAGGTTTAACAGTAATATTGATTGGTGATTTAGCACCTAGCCAAATTTATGTTAGAAATAAAGAGAAATCTGCCAATGAAGTAGGTCTTAAATCAGAGGTGATTAGATACCCTGACAGTGTTGAAGAAAGTGAAGTTTTAAAAAAAATTGATGAACTTAACAATGACGACTCTGTTTCAGGAATTTTAGTTCAGTTACCACTTCCAAAGCATATTGATAAACAAAAAGTTATAGAGGCAATTTTGCCTGAAAAAGATGTAGACGGATTTCACCCCATGAATGTTGGTAATCTGTCCTCAGGTTATGAAAGTTCTATTCCATGCACTCCTTTAGGTTGTTATTTATTAATAAAAAAAATTGAACCAAACCTTAATGGAAAGAAGGCTGTAATTGTTGGAAGATCAAATTTAAATGGTAAACCAATGACACAGTTATTGTTGAAAGAAAATTGCACAGTTACAATTACTCACTCAAAAACAAATGATCTTAAGGGTGAATGTTTAAAAGGTGACATTATAGTTGCTGCTGTTGGAATTCCTGAGCTTGTAAAAGGTGATTGGGTAAAAAAGGACGCCATTGTGATCGACGTTGGAATTAATAAAACTGAAAACGGATTAGTTGGAGATGTTGCATTTGATGAAGTGTCAAAAGTTGCAAAAGCTTTAACTCCAGTTCCAGGTGGAGTTGGACCTATGACTATTGCATGTTTACTTAAAAATACAATCGAATGTTTTAAAAGAGCGAATAAATAAAATTTACTATTGATTTCTTATTAATGGATAAACTTTAGGACTTAAGTATTTAAGATTAGTTAGCAGTATTAGAATCAAGGTCACAATTCCTATAGAGGTACCAAGGTAAATTAAAACTTTAAAATCAAATTGCCAAACTAATTCAAAAATATTCTCCATAATAAATTTTGATCCAATTACTGCAAAAAAAATTGCAATTAATATTACCGACATAAAAATAATTATAAATTCTATCAAAGAAGAAAATATAATTTGTTTTTTTGAAAAACCTAAAATTTTAAATACAAGATTTTGGTACTCTTTTACTTTTCCTTGGACCATTATAGCACTTGAGATAACAATCAATCCAATGACAATTGTTACACCAGAAATCAGGGTTACAGCTATGAAGACTTTATTTAAAACTGATGTTACTTTATTTAAGTAATCAGCAATTTTTATCATAGACAAACTCGGTAATACTTCTAACATTTTGGTTTCATCAAAATTATCTGGATTTTTAAATTTAGCAGTTGCTAAATATTCATGAGGAATTTTTTTTGCAAATTGTGGATTAAATAACATGGCAAAATTAATACTTAGATCACGATAATCAACTTCTCTAAAATTAACTATTTCTCCATCAATTTCTCGACCATAAATGTTTAAAGTAAAAATATCTCCCAACTCAATATTAAAATCTTTAGCCACTTTTGCATCAAGTGATATCTGAAGTTGGTTAGGTTTAGATAAATCCCACCATTCTCCTTTTAAAATTGGGTTATCTTTAGGAATATTTTCAACCCAAGAAGATCTTCTTTCACTTCCAATTACCCAATAACTATCATTATCTGGTTTAATATAGCTATTTGGATTCACACCATTAATTTTTACTATTCCGGAAGAAACCATAGGTACTATTTCAATGTCCGCATCAGGTTCCATTTTGTAAACACCTTGTTCAAATTTTTTCTTTTCACCCTTTTGAATTCCAACAAAAAAATAATCAGGTGCAATATCTGGAATAGATCTTGCGATTTCTCTCTTAAAATTTGTTCCAACCAAAGCTAAAGTTAATAATAAAGTTACACCTAAGCCTAAAGACATGATTGTGATAGGAGTGATACTTTTTGTTTGAGTTATATTTTTAATCGATACTTTTAAAGAGATATTTGAAATAAAATTAAACTTTTTTAGTAAATAAATTATAATCTTTGAAAGTAAAAAAAATACAATTAGACATATAAAAAAAGCCAGAAAATAACCCAAGCTATAAGAAGGTCTTTCAGATCCCAGCGTAAACAATAAAACTAAAAATGATAACAAGATAAAACTTAAAATAACTGACTTTTTTGAGTAATAAAATTGTAGGTTTTGGAATACATTTCTAAATAGGTTTGATGCTTTAACTTGATCAATTGAACTTATTGTTGGTATTGAAAAAATTATAAGAACTAACAAACCTACAATAAATATTTTTATAAAATTAATTAAAGAGAATTTTGGATAAACATTTAATCCCAACCCATCAGATAAATATTTGTCTGCAATTGGTACAATTAAAAAACTTGAGCCATAAGAAATTACAGTAATAATAAATAATAATATAAATAATTGAAGATAATAAAGTGTTTTTATATTCCCTGAATAAAATCCTACGGCTTTTCTTACAGCTATAGACATATTGTTCTGGTTTATAAATGATAACAATGTATTAGCGATACCTATTCCAGCAATTAACATTGCACTAATTGAAACTAAAGAGAGAAATTGGGAAAAATTATTAATTATCCTTTTTAAGCCACTTGCTGAATTTTCTGGAAATCTAAGTTTTACTTTTTGGTCATCTTTAAAAATATCTTTGATCTTACTTTCTATTTTTTCTGGATCATCACTTGGTTTAAATTTTACTTTATATTCATAATTTAAAAAACTACCTATTCCATTTAATTTTAGTATCTCCAAAGTTTGTTTTCCTGCTAATGCCCAATCTCCAAAAGCTACAAACCCGCTGACATCAGGTACAGATTTTATAATTCCAACAACTATGAAAATTTGATCTTGTACCTTAACTTTGTCATTTATTTTTATCTTTAAAGTTTTTGATAAACTTTCATTAATCAAAATTGTCTTCGGTTCCTTTTGCATTCTTTCATAAGCATCTTCTGGCTCATAAATAACTTCACCGTAAAGTGGATATTTTTCATCAACTGTTTTAATTCTTGTAAATAATGATTTATTTTTTTCTCTGCCTGTCGTAGATAGCATTGTACTGAACTCTATCATTTGTGAGACAGTTGAAAATTCCTTTACTTTATTGACTAAATTAAGATTACCCTGATTACGGTTATAATCGATTTCGAGATCTCCACCCAAAAGAACTTTTGCATTATCATTAAGCTCTTTTTTTAAACTATCTTCGATTGTAAAGATGGCACTTAAAATAAAAAGACTGATAAACAGCGTTACAATAATGCTTGAAATTTTTTTATAATTTCTGCTTAAATCTTTTAAAGCATACTTGAATATTAAACTTAACTCCGAAGAATTATTTAATTTTTCCATCTTTAATTTTAATTTTTCGTTTTGCTTTGTATGCTAATTTTGGATCATGTGTGACCATTATTAAAGAAGACCCTTCTTCTTTGACGTATTTAAATAAAATTTCAGAGATCATTATTGAGTTTTCGGTATCTAGATTACCAGTTGGTTCATCAGCTAAAATCAAATCTGGTTTCATTGCAATAGCTCTTGCAATCGCCACACGTTGTTGCTCTCCGCCAGATAATTGACTTGGAAGATTATTGAATCTATGTTTTAGACCAAATCGATCTAATAAACTTTTTGCTTCTTTCTCTGGATTTTTAAATTTATTAAGTTCAAGTGTTAAAGCTACATTTTCAACAGCTGTATAATTTGGAATTAAATAGAAAGATTGAAATATAATTCCTATATTTTGCTTTCTAATTTCAGATACTTCGTCTTCATTAAGATTTGTTATTTCCCTGTCTTGAAATATAATTTTCCCTGAGGTTGGACGTTCTAGTCCACCAATAAGCATAATCAAGCTTGTTTTTCCTGATCCACTTTCTCCAACAACAGATACAGTTTCTTTTTTTTTTATAGTTAAATCAATATTTTTTAAAACATTGATATTGTCCTTCCCAGTTTGGTATTTGAGATTTATTTTTTTTAATTTAAGAAGTGTGTTCATGAATAAAAGTTTATTTATAAAAATATTGTTATTCTTTCTAGTGCACATAAATGCATGTGCAATAGAAAAGGTTATATTATTCGGCGATAGTTTAATGGCGGGTTATGGTCTACCTAAAGAACAACACTTATCTTTGGTTTTAGAAAGTAATCTCGTTAGGAGTGGTTTAAATATTAAGGTAATAAATGGAAGTGTGTCAGGAAGTACTTCTTCTGGTGGATTGAATAGAGCAGAATGGAGTTTATCAGAACCCGGTATTGATCTAATCATCCTTGGTCTTGGGGCAAATGATATGCTTAGAGGAATTCAACCAGATGAAACTGAGAGAAATTTAGAAGAAATAATTAAAATCGCTAACAGTAAAAAAATAAAAATTATAATAGCTGGGATGGTTGCGCCAACAACTCATGGAACTAAATATAAGAAAAATTTTGATGCTATTTATCCTAAATTATCAAAAAAATATAATTTACCTTTAATTCCATTTTTGCTAGAGGGTGTTGCTCTTGATCCAAATCTAAATCAACAAGATGGCATACATCCTAACAAAGCTGGAACAATAGTTATAAGTAATACAATTCAAGATATTATTTCAAAAAATTATTAATCGGATATGAAAAAAAAATATCATCATTTAGCAAATGGCACATTTCGTAATCCTGAAGGATCAAAGGTGATTGATATGAATTTCAATTGGTCGTTTAAGGTCTTTAACCAAGAAAAAAAAAAATTAGATATGACTTTTCCTGAAAGTAATATCATTAAAAAAGAAAAAGTTTTATTGGATTTAAATAATTTCCAAAAAGAAGATTATGTAGCGTGGATAGGTCATGCAACATTTTTAATAAAATTAGGTGAAATAACAATAATAACAGATCCAGTTTTTTCAAAAAATGCAGGACCTTTATTTTTTGGGCCAAAGAGATTTACCGGACCAGCATTAAAACTTAATGAGATACCAAGAACAGATATTTTTCTACTAACTCACAATCACTACGATCATCAAGACATGAAAACAATAATGAGATTTCCTTATAAAGAATCTAAAGTCCTGGTACCTTTAGGACTAAGAAAATATTTTAAAATTAATAGATTTAAAGATGTAAATGAAATGGATTGGTATGATAAAATGAGAATAAATCAGAATTTAAATATTACTTTTTTACCATCAGTTCACTGGTCAAAAAGGAG
>CACNAX010000024.1 GCA_902618565.1 uncultured Pelagibacteraceae bacterium | reverse complement strand
AATTTTTTTTCTGAAATGAATAATTATAATTATTTGTTAGAGATTTTAATAAAGGATATTTTTCAATTAAATTTTTAAACTTTATGAAATTATTAAGTTTTTTTTTATTTAATTGTTTATTTTTATTATTAAATTTTTTGTAAATAATATGTTTTGTCTCCATTAATTACTGGATTTTCTTTTTCATATTACTTAATAAATCTGACCCACTACTAGAGCCTTCAGAATTATTATCGTCTTTTATTTTGAGTAAATCTTTTACTTCTTTATCATTTGATTGACTGCTTACTTCCAAATCATCTCCTGGCTTAGGAAGTTCATTCATGTCAGGTGGCATTTGGAGGGGATTTTTTTTTTTTACAAGAAATTCATCACTTTGTTCAGATCTTTTTTTACCTTCTAAAGCATCTCTAACTCCACCACAAAAAGTTAATAATGGCACTAAAGTGATTAATAAGATTAAATTTAGTTTAATTTTTTTCATCTTTTTTTTTATAGAATATAAATTCAGATAAAATAAGGCATATAATACCAATTGTTATAAATATGTCAGCTACATTAAAGATAAACCAATGATATCCTGCATAATTTAAATCTATAAAGTCTGGAACAGCTCTGTAATAAACCCGGTCAAATAAGTTTCCTAAAGAGCCTCCTAATATTATCATTAAAAAAAATGATTTAATTTTAGTTTCTATAAAAGCGAAATAAACTATTACAAAGTTTATGATGACAATAATTGCAGTAAATAAGTTATAGAAAAGATTGTCCTCTGATGAAAATAAACCAAATCCAATACCTGTATTCCAAACCAAATAAATGTTTAAGTATTGATTTATATAAAAATCAACTTGTCCCTCATTATTTAAAATATTTAGGATATATATTTTCGAAAATCTGTCTAACGCAAAACATGCAACTAAAATTATAAAACCAATAAGAAGTTTATTTAATTTTTCATTTCCCATTTGTAATTAAAAGTCCACAGTTTGGTCTTTCACAACTCGACTCAAAAATTTTCCAACAAATAGGACATTTATTTCCTTGAGCTTTTTTTGCAACTACGTCTATACTATTTTTTAAATTTTCTTCTTTAATTACAGAAGCAGACGAAGTAATACAAATTTCTGAAAAATTAATATTTTTTGCTTTATCATAAAATTCTTTATTTAACTTTATTTCGATCATTGCCTCTAAACTTGAGCCAATTGTCTTTTCAGCTCTCATATTCTCAATTGAAATGTTTGCCTCATCTCTAATTTTTTTAACATAATCCCAATCTGAGCTAAGTTCCTCATTATTCCAAGAATTTGGAACTGAGACAAAATTTTGTAAATGAATACTTTGGTTATCTTCTTCTTTTTTAACTAATTGATAAATTTCTTCAGTGGTAAATGATAATATTGGTGCAAACCATTTAAGAAGACATTGTAAAATAATATTTAAAAGAGTTATACAATTCTTTCTTTTGTCAGAATTTAAAGCGTCACAATATAAGGTATCTTTCCTAATATCAAAATAAAATGCAGAAAGCTCAACTGTACAAAAATTTAGTAATTCTTTATATAAGTTGTGAAAATTATAAACTTTAAAATTATTTTTAAAATTCTCATTTATTGTATAAATTCTATGAAGCATAAATTTTTCAAGTGAATCAAAATTTTCAAATTCAACTTTTTCAAAATCAAGATTTTCATATTGATCTTGAATATTTCCTAAAAGATATCTAAACGTGTTTCTAATTTTTCTATAAGACTCTGCGTGTTGATCTAAAATTGAATAATCTATTCTAAGATCCTCAGCATAATTTGAAGATGCAACCCAAATTCTTAATATATCAGCTCCATATTTTTTAAGTATATCTTGTGGAGCAATTACGTTACCTGTTGATTTTGACATTTTTAGACCTTTTCCATCTACAACAAAACCATGAGAAAGAATGCTTTCAAATGGAGCAACACCTCTTGTTCCACATGACTCTAGTAATGAAGAGTGAAACCATCCTCTATGTTGATCTGAACCCTCTAAATACATCGATGCAGGCCATTTAAGGTCATCTCTTTTTTCCAAGACAAAAGAATGAGTGGATCCACTATCAAACCAAACCTCAACTATATCTGATAATTTTTCATAATCTTCTGCTTTATACTTATCTCCAAGAAATATCTGATAATCTTCATTAAACCAACAATCAGAACCTTCTTTTTCGTAAATTTTTGCGATATTTTCAAAAACTTCATCATCAACTAAAACTTCACCTGTTTTTTTTGAAATAAAAATCGGTAGCGGCACACCCCAAACTCTCTGTCTTGATACACACCAATCAGGTCTAGTTTCAATCATTGATTTTATTCTTTCTTTTCCTTTGGAAGGATAAAAATCTGTATTATCGATGGCTTTTAACGCTTTATCTCTTAATCCATGGCTTTCCATAGAAATAAACCATTGTGGAGTTGCTCTATGAACTAATGGAGCTTTTGATCTCCAAGAATGGGGATAAGAGTGAGTAAGTTTTCCATTTGTTAATAAATTTTTTTGCTCATCTAATTTTTCAATAATTAAGTTATTGGCCTTAAAAATATGTAAACCTTCAAAATGTTTAATTTCATGTGTATATTTTCCATCACCATCAACTGTTTCAATTGCTTTAATATTATTATTTAAACAAAGATTGAAATCATCTGGTCCGTGACTAGGGGCGCAGTGTACGATACCCGTACCTTGTTCAGTAGTAACAAAATTAGCTTCAAGCATTGGTATATCATAATCATATCCCATTTTAGAAAATGGATGGCTACAAATTGTTCCTTTTAAATCTTTTCCTAAAAATTCGTTTAAAACTTTTATATTTTCAATAGAAGTATCTTTTTTAAAAGGTTCTAGTAGATCCTTTGCAATTACTATTTTTCTATCAATAAAATTTTTGTTATCATTTATTTCAAGTAAAACATATTTTAAGCCAGCATTGTAAGCTAAAGCTTTATTTGCAGGAATAGTCCATGGTGTTGTTGTCCAAATTATTACATCAGCACCTTTTATTATATCAAAATTTGTAACTTTCACTTTGAATGCTGCATAAATCGTATCTGAAACATGATCCATGTATTCAACCTCAGCATCAGCTAAAGCTGTTTTTTCAACAGTTGACCAAAGAACTGGCTTGTAACCTCTATAAAGGCTTCCTTCTTTAAGAAATTTTCCAAGTTCTCTAACTATTTGAGCCTCAGCATCAAATGACATTGTTGAATAGTAATTTTTCCAATCACCTATTACCCCAAGTCTTGTAAATTCTCCTTTATGAACGTCTATCCATTTGTTTGCAAACTCCCTACATTCTTTTCTGAATTCAATTATTGGAACATCGTTTTTGTTTTTTTTATTTTTTTTGTATTGTTCTTCAATTTTCCACTCGATAGGCAAACCGTGGCAATCCCATCCAGGAACATAAACTGAGTCCTTGCCATCCATTTGATGAAATTTTGTAATTATGTCTTTTAAAATTTTATTCAAAGCGGTACCCATATGAATATTGCCATTGGCATATGGAGGCCCATCATGGAGTACAAATTTTTCTTGCCCTTTACTTTTTTGTCTTAACAAATTGTAAAGGTCAATTTTTTTCCAAAATTCAATGTAATTTGGCTCCTTGTTTGGCAAATTTGCCTTCATTGAGAATTTTGTTTTAGGTAGATTTATATGTTCCTTGCTCATGATATTTTATCTTTTAGCAACTTTAATATCTTTCTTTATCTGTTTTTTTAAAGCATCAATATTTTTAAATTTTGTTTCTCCTCTAATAAATTTTGTAAAATTAATAGTTAGATTTTTATTATAAAGATTTCCAGAAAATTTAAATAAATTTACCTCTAATAATAATTTTTTTTGATTAAAAGTAGGTCTATAACCGATATTTGCTATTCCTTTAATCCTTTTTCTGTTTTTTTCGATATAAACATCAACTGCATAAACTCCTACTTTTGGTATTACATAATTTTTTATATTTATGTTGCATGTAGGAAAGCCAATTTTTCTTCCCATCATTCTACCCTTTTCTACAACACCTTCTATTGCCCAATTTCTTGATAAAAGTTGATTTGCAATTTTTAAATTACCATTTTCAATTAATTTTCTAATTAATGTTGAGGAAATAATTTTATTTTTTTTATATAACGGTTTTGGATTAATTAATTTGTAATTATATTTTTTTTGAAATCTTTTTAATAAATTTACGTCCCCCTCTCTCCTATTCCCAAATCTAAAATTATTACTAACAAAAATGTAATCTGCACTTAACTTTTTGCATAAAATATTTTTAATAAAATTATGACAAGATATTTTGGAGAATTTTTTATCAAATTTTTTATTTATTAAAAAATCTACGTTATAATCACTAAAGTATTTGCTCTTTTGATTAAGATTTGAAAGTCGATAATTCGTAATACTTTTATCAAAATACATTTTTGGTATTGGGTCAAAAGTCACTACTCCAATTTTTGAATTATATTTTTTTTTATATTTTTTTGCTTCTTTGAATAATCTTTGATGGCCTAAGTGTAAGCCATCAAAATTACCAATTAGTATCATGGCATTTTGATGTTTTCTTAAAATCTTGAAATTTTTGTAAATTTTAATTTTATTTACCATTTTAATTTTGTTTGAGTGTAATTCACGCTGACTCCATATTTTTTTTCTAATTTATCAATATTAAGACTAATTAATTCTTTTTTATGTATACCACTCGTTATTAACAAATTGTCAAAATTTTGAATATTAGCTCCTTTTATATCAGTGTTCATATTATCTCCGATACATAAAACATTTTTACCATTTATGTTAGCAGATAAATTATAAACTGGAGGATAAGGTTTGCCAAAGTAAATTACTTTTCCACCAATTTTCTCAAATATTTTTGCAACTGATCCAGCACAAAACTCTCTAACATCACCTTTATCAACAATTAAATCTGGATTGGTGCACACAAATTTTTTATTTGAAAATTTCTTAAGTAAATCTTCATAATATTCAAGTTTTGTCCCATGATCTTCAAATAAACCTGTACAAATAAAATAATCCGCTTGATTAATATTGCTAACCTTATTTTGTTCAAATCTTTTAAATAAGTCAAAATCTCTTTGTGGTCCTATATGATAAAATTTTGAATTTAGAAAATTTTCCATTAAATATTTTAATGAAGCTTCTCCAGAAGTGTATACATGTTCATAAAAATTTTTGAGCCCCATTTTTTTTAAAAATTCATTAACTGTAGAATTTGGTCTTGGCGCGTTAGTAAGCAATACGAACTCTTTGTTGTTTTTTTTCAAATTTTCTAACACTTCAATTGAATCCTCAAAAATTTTTAAACCATTATGGATCACCCCCCATATGTCGATAAAAAATAATTCGTAACTGTTTATCTTTGATCTTAATCCATCTTTGTCTAAGTTTTGGGGCATACTTGAGGTATAGCTTAAAAATAAGCTTAATTCTTGAGTTTTTTAGACCATAATTTTTATTCAAGATCTTGAAAATTATTAAATATGTCTCTATATGACTGCTTATTTAAAGGAGAATTCGTATGAAGTTTAAACCGTTACATGACCGAGTTTTAATAGAAGTTTTAGATAGCAGCGAGAAAACTGCTGGTGGCATAATTATTCCAGATACGGCCCAAGAAAAACCTCAAGAAGGTAAAGTTGTTGCTGTTGGCGGAGGTGCAAAAACCGAAGATGGAAAACTGATACCTATGGACGTTAAAGTAGGAGATAAAGTTTTATTCGGTAAGTGGTCAGGAACAGAAGTTAAAATCGATGGTAAAGAGTACAGCATAATGAAAGAATCTGACATTATGGGTATTGCAACAGGTAAATAAATAATAAGGAGAGTTTAGAATGGCTAAAATAGTAAAATTTGATTCAGATGCTAGAGCATCAATGTTGAAGGGAGTTGATATACTTGCCAACACTGTAAAAGTTACTCTTGGACCAAAAGGAAGAAATGTTGTTATCGACAAATCTTATGGTGCACCAAGAACAACTAAAGACGGTGTTTCAGTTGCAAAAGAAATCGATCTTGATGATAAGTTTGAGAATATGGGTGCACAAATGGTTAAAGAAGTTGCTAGCAAAACTAACGATGAGGCTGGTGATGGAACAACAACTGCAACAATCTTAGCTCAAGCAATTGTTAAAGAAGGTTGTAAGTATGTAACAGCAGGAATGAACCCAATGGATGTTAAAAGAGGGATTGATGCTGCTGTAGATCATGTAAAAAATAAATTAATTTCATCAGCTAAAAAAGTAAAAGATAGTGATGAGATTGCACAGGTAGGTACAATTTCAGCAAACGGTGATAAAGAAATTGGTGCAATGATTTCAAAAGCTATGCAAAAGGTTGGTAATGAAGGAGTAATTACTGTTGAAGAAGCAAAAGGAATTGAAACAGAACTTGATGTAGTAGAAGGTATGCAATTCGATAGAGGATATTTATCTCCATATTTTATTACAAATGGTGATAAAATGACTACAGAGTTAGAAAATCCACTAATTCTTCTTCACGAGAAAAAATTAACAAATCTTCAACCGATGGTTCCGTTGTTAGAGGCTGTTGTACAAGCTGGTAGACCATTAATGATAATTTCAGAAGATGTCGAAGGAGAAGCACTAGCAACACTTGTTGTTAACAAACTTAGAGGTGGTTTAAAAGTTGTTGCTGTTAAAGCACCTGGTTTTGGAGATAGAAGAAAAGCAATGTTAGAAGATATTGCAATTCTTACAGGCGGACAAGTTATCTCTGAGGATTTAGGTATTAAACTTGAAAATGTTAAACTCAATGATCTTGGTTCTGCTAAACGTGTAAAAGTTGATAAAGAAAATAGTACAATTGTAAGTGGAGCAGGTAAAAAATCTGACATTGAAGCAAGATGTGCTCAAATCAAAGCTCAAGTCGAAGAAACAACATCAGACTATGATAGAGAAAAACTACAAGAGAGACTTGCTAAGCTAGCAGGTGGTGTAGCTGTAATCAAAGTTGGTGGTGCTACAGAAGTTGAAGTTAAAGAAAGAAAAGATAGAGTTGAGGATGCATTAAACGCTACAAGAGCAGCAGTTGAAGAAGGTATTGTTGTCGGTGGTGGATGTGCATTGCTTTATGCTTCAAAAGAACTTGATAGTCTAAAAGTAAAAGGTGATGATCAAAAAGCTGGTGTAGAAATTGTCAAGAGTGCTTTGCAAGCGCCTATTAGACAAATCACAACAAATGCAGGTGTTGATGGATCAGTAGTTGTTGGTAAATTATTAGAAACCAACAAACCTACCAATGGTTATGATGCACAATCAGAGCAATATGTTGATATGTTTAAAGAAGGTATAATCGATCCAGTTAAAGTAGTAAGAACAGCACTTCAAGATGCTGCTTCTATATCTGGATTATTAGTAACAACTGAGGCCATGATCGCAGACAAACCAGATGAAAAAGATGCTGGTGGAGCTGGTATGCCTCCTGGAGGAATGGGTGGTATGGGCGGCATGGGTGGAATGGGAATGTAATCCTAATTTTACTCAAGGAAAAATTCAAAAAGGGCAGTTTTTACTGCCCTTTTTTTTTGAATTGAAAAAAAATATTTTGAATATATAAGAACGCGCAAATGACAACATCAATACGTAACATTACTATAATTGCTCACGTTGACCATGGCAAGACTACTTTGATTGATAACTTAATGAAACAGAGTGGTTCTTTTAGAGAAAATGAAGTTGTTGATGAAAGACTAATGGACTCTGGAGAACTTGAAAAGGAGAGAGGTATTACAATTCTTGCTAAACCAGCCTCAATAAATTGGAAAGACTCTAGAATTAATATTATTGATACACCTGGACACAGAGATTTTGCTGCAGAAGTTGAAAGGGTTCTTAGTATGGCTGATGGTGCATTATTATTAATAGATTCAGCCGAAGGGGTAATGCCTCAAACCAAATTTGTATTAGCAAAAGCACTTAAACAAGGCCTTAAACCAATAGTAGTTATTAATAAATTAGACAAAGCTGACCAAAGAGCCGATGAAGTTTTAAATGAGACTTTTGACTTGTTTGTCAGCTTAGATGCCAACGAGGAACAATTAGACTTTCCAGTTATTTATGCAAGTGGAAGATCTGGTTGGGCATCTAAAGAAATAGATGGCCCAAGAGAGAATTTAAACCCATTATTAGATTTAGTAATAGATCATGTTAAGCCAGCAGAATTTGACAAGACCAAGCCTTTTGCAATGCTTTCGACTCTTTTATATGCAGACAGTTTTTTGGGTAGAAGTTTAGTTGGTAGAATTTCTCAAGGTACTGCAAAAGCAAACCAACAAATCAAGGCAATTAATCTTGATGGAGAAAAAGTTGATGAAGGAAGGTTAACTAAAATATTTAGATACGAGGGTACAAAAAAAGTACCAATAGAAGTTGGTGAAGCTGGAGATATTGTAGTTATCGCTGGGTTAGAAAAAGCAAATGTTGCTGATACCATATGTGATACTGATGTAGATACACCGATCCAAGCAACCCCTATTGATCCACCAACGATGTCTATCAAAATAACAGTAAATAGTTCTCCATTAGCTGGAACTGAAGGTAAAAAACTTACAAGTACTCAAATTAGAGAGAGGTTAGTTCAAGAGGCTCAGAATAATGTCGGAATTTCTTTTTCAGAAAATGAAAACAAAGACTCATTTGAAATAAGTGGAAGAGGCGAATTAATGTTAGAAATATTATTAACACAAATGAGACGTGAAGGATTTGAAATGACTGTAAGCCCTCCTAGAGTTTTATTTCAAAAAAATGAAAATGGTGAAAAATTAGAACCTATTGAAGAAATTACTATGGATCTTGATGAAGAGTTTTCTTCTAAAGTTATAGACTCCATGAATAAAAGAAAAGGTAAATTAATAGATCTTAAAGATACTGGAAAAAATAAAAAACGATTAATCTTTCATGCACCAACTAGAGGTTTAATGGGATACACCAGTAGATTTCTTACTCTAACTAAAGGAACAGGAGTAATAAACAGAATATTTCATTCTTATGGAAAATTTGAGGGAGATATGGAAGGCAGAAGAAATGGTGCATTAATCTCTATGGAACAAGGAAAAGCAGTAGCATTTGCAATTTACAATCTACAGGCTAGAGGAGAAATGTTTGTTACTCATAATGATCCAGTTTACTCCGGTATGATCGTAGGATTGTCACCTAAACCTGGTGATATGATTATAAATGTCATGAAAGGTAAAAAACTTACAAATATGAGGACACAAGGAACAGACGAAAATGTTGTTTTAACTCCAGTAAGAAAGATGTCTATTGCTGAACAATTAAGTATGTTGAATTCCGATGAAGCGCTAGAAATTACACCAAATTCTTGCAGATTAAGAAAAGCCGAGCTCGACCCACATGTAAGGAAAAGGCTAGCAAAAAACGCGTAATATTAATTTTGTTGATTAATTAATTCAATTCTTTCCGAAGTTTTTATCTAAAATAATTATATTTTGTTCATCAACATTATTGACATCAGAAATTTCAAATCCTAACTCATTTAAAGATATAACTAAATCTTCTTTAGTTGAATTATATTTAATTGAAGAAGTCTTTTTTTTCATCGGATTAATTCCATTGTCCCATACAATCACTCTTGCATTTGCAAATAAATTACAATTTTGTTTGAATTTTATTTCACATTTTAATTTATGCCGTTTAATATTACCAGACCCGTTTATAAAACTTTTTTGTCCATAATTTCTAAAAGATTTTTTGTAAAATTTTGATTTGTCTTCACTAATTAAAAATATTTCTGGCTGCTTGCTTTTAGGACCAATAAAATACTCAAAAAGTTCCTCTAACATATTTTTTGATATAATAATTGATCCTTTTCCATTGTAATTATTTGGTACTGCATATGATATAGTACCATTAATTATAAAAAAAATTAAAATAGTAAAAAATATTTTTATTTTCATTTAGTTTTTAATAGATAAATTTAATACTCTAATTATTTGATTGTAATCCATAGCTAAAAAATATGGAGATACTTCTGCAAGTGAAATAGGCGTTTTTGGAGAAATTTGAACAACAATTTTTTTTGAACCATTTATAAATTTAATTACTGAGGTTTTGTATTGATTAAATAAATCTGATTGGCTTGCAGTAGCAGTATATGTATTGATTAGGTTTATAATTTCTCTTTTAAATTCATTTATTGTCATTTTTGATTCAGCTGCTGCTAATTTAAGAATATTGTCTCTCAAAGAATTATCAATTAATGATAAACTCATATTATTAAGCTTAAAATTACTTAAAAGATAAGCTCCTAGCGCAGCTTCATTATTTATATTTAGAGCTTCTGCAGATAATCCAGAAAAAGTTGTTTTTAATTTTAAGTCAGCAGCCTTAGTAATTCCTAAATTTATATCAAAATTTAACATATTTTTTGTAGTAGCCCATTTTAGTGAAGTTCCAAAATCAAACTTGATATTATCATATCCCATCAGAGTAAAGTAATTTGAAAATTCAGGTGATATTTCATTTACACTCAAGTCAAGTCCTATAAAATTTACATCAAATTCTGTAAGAGATTTTTGATCTCTATTATTATCAATGTAGTCAAATTTTAAACTATTTAAACTGACACTAGAAGCTGTAGCGATCTTATTTTTTGTAGATAAATCTTTTACTACAATATTTCTTGTCACTCCACTACCCAAAGAATTTATAAAATTAAAAAAAATTTTATAATCATTATCAAAATTGAAAGATGCTGGATTATAACTTTGGGCATATTTCATAATTTCAGATTTATCAAATATTACATTTTTTAAATCTGAGTATTCATAATTAACTTCAGTATTAGTTTTTTTATCTTGATCGTTATAATTTTTTACTGACCATCTGCCCCAATCAAACAAACTGAAGCCCTTAATATCAAAGTAATCAAATGAAATTTTCCTGCTATTCTCCTTATCATTAAATGACAAATCCTTAAAGATAACATCTTTAAGTGATAAACTCATTAAAGCAGCTATTCCATTTTCTGTATTTTTATTGAAGGAATTAGTTTTTTTAGATATTTTTGTAATAAAATCTAAATTTTTAGAAAATTCCTTAAACTCCAAATTTCTCAAAATAATTGATGAATTAAAAGTAGATCCATCAACATTAAATGAGAGATTATTTATGCTTATTTCATCAAACCATTTTCGTTCTTGAAAAAAATCAAAATTTTCAAAGTTTTCTGCAAGTTTATAAAAAACATTTTTATTCAAATTTTTTAACTGAAGACCAGATACCCCGATAAAATCAGCTTCATTTTTAATTGCGAAATCAGCTTCAATCAATCTATCGCCTCTTGAAAATTTAATATTTTCTAAATTAATTCCAGGTACTTTAAGTAAAGTTCTTACTAAATCTTTTTGAAATTGGTTGTTAGCGTTATATTTACTG
>CACNAX010000023.1 GCA_902618565.1 uncultured Pelagibacteraceae bacterium | reverse complement strand
ATTCCACAAAAAGTTGCAGAGTCAATTATTGATTTTACAAATAATAAATATGCAGTCTTAGGAATACTAAATGTATTTCTTTTAGTAATAGGTTTCTTTTTACATTCAGTTGCTGCAATAATTTTAACAGTTCCAATTGTAATGCCATTAGTTAATGCTGTAGGAATTGATCCAGTTCACTTTGGTATAATTGTGACATTAAATTTAGCAATTGGTCAACAAACACCGCCAGTTGCAAGTGTTTTAGTTACGGCTTGTTCTGTTGCAAAAGCAGACATATGGGATGTAACAAGATCTAATATATCCTTTATATGTGTATTATTAGTATTGTTAATGTTAGTAACTTATGTGCCGGCTATACCGATGACATTAGTTGAGTTTTTTTATAGGAGCTAAATGAGCAAATTAATTAAATTAAATAAAAAAAATAAACATTTAGTTGAAGTTGTTATTAATAGACCAGAAAAACTAAATGCAATGACTAAGCCAATGTGGATTGAGCTTGGCAAAGTTTTCAAAAAGTTATCTAAGAATAAAAATTTAAGATGCATCATTATAAGAGGAGAGGGTGGTAAATCTTTTTCACCAGGAAATGATATTGGAGAATTTAAAAAACAAAGATCTTCATCAAATTTAGCAAAATCTTACGGTAAATTTTTACACGGAACACTTGGAGCAATTTTTGATTGTCCAATACCAACAATTGCTTTGATAGAAGGAATATGTGTTGGCGGCGGATTGGAAATAGCAGGATGTTGTGATATTAGAATTTGTGGCAAAAGCTCTAGGTTTGGAGTTCCAATTAAAAGATTAGGCTTAACAATGGCTGCAAAAGAACTTGAGGTACTTTTAAAAGTAACCAATTACACAACTGCAATGGAAATATTATTCGAAGGAAGAGTATTTGGAGCTGATGAAGCGTTTCAGAAGAGGCTAGTTAACAGAGTAGTTAATGATAAAGAAGTTGAAAAAGAAGCCTATAAATCAGCTGAATTAATTTGCGAAGGTGCTCCAAAAGTTGCAAGGTGGCATAAGCAATTTGCAAGAAACATCTTAAAAAATGGAAAAGTCACAGAAAAAATAAATAATCTTGGTTACAAATGCTATGATACACAAGACTTTAAAATTGGATATCAATCTTTTTTAAATAAAACAAAACCGAAATTCAAAAATAAGTAATAGATGACTGCATCATTAAAAGGCATCCGTGTACTTGAGATGGCACAAATAATGGCTGGCCCAACTTGTGGACTTTTATTAGCTGATCTTGGAGCAGAGGTAATTAAAATAGAAAAGACACCCGGTGGAGATGATACAAGAAACTTCTTACCACCAGAAATTAATGGAGAGTCTGCAGCCTTTATGATGATGAATAGAAATAAGAAAGGTATCGCATTAAATTTAAAAGACAAAGATGGAATAGAGATATTTAAAACAATGGTAAAAAATTCTGATGTGGTTTTAGAGAATTTTAGAAAAGGGACATTAGAAAAATTAGGAGTTGGATATGATGTTATGTCAGAAATTAATCCTAAAATCATTTTATGTGAAATATCTGGATACGGTAGAACTGGTCCTTATGCAGATAAAGGAGGATTTGATCTAGTCGCGCAAGGAATGAGCGGATTAATGAGTATTACTGGCGAAAGCAAAGATAAACCACCAATGAAAGTAGGCGCACCTATTACAGATATCACAGCAGGTTTACTTGCGGCTAGTGGAATTTTAGCAGCATTAGTTCACAGAGAAAAAACTGGTGAAGGACAAAAAGTTGATACATCTTTATATGAAGCGGGTATTGTTCATACTTACTGGCAGTCTGCTATAGCAGGTGCAACTGGAGAATCACCTGGACCTTTAGGTTCAGCACATCCTTTAACAGCTCCTTATCAAGCATTTAAAACAAAAGATAAATGGATTACGGTAGGTGCTTCAAATCAAAATACTTGGCTTATGTTACTCAAAGCAATTGGTCGTGAAGATTTGCAAGAAAATGAAAAATTTTCATCTAATTTAAATAGAAAACAAAATTTAAAAGAACTAGTTGATATTCTTAATGAAGAACTTGTTAAAAAAACTTCTAATGAATGGTTAAAAATTTTTGATGATAATGGATTACCATGCGGACCTATAAACTCAATAACAGATATGTTTAAAGATCCTCAAACAATTGAAAGAGAAATGGTTATAGAAGTAAATAATAAAAAGGCAGGTAAAAGCAAGGCTATTGGTATGCCAATTAAATTTTCAAAAAGTAAAACTGAAAAATCAAAAGGTGCTCCAAACTTAGGAGAACATACAAAAGAAGTTATGCAAATTTTTGGTTATAAAGATGATCAGATTGAGGATTTTTATAATAGAAAAGTAATTCTTTAGTTAACAGTTTCAAAAATTTTAAATAATAATTCTGATACATGCTTACCTTTTTTCTCAGATAAATCAGATATTTGATGTCTGCAGCTTGTACCATTTGCAACTATAAAATCTTTTTCACTACTATTATTGATTGCAGGTATCAAAGAAAGATTAGCCATTTTTTTTGATACTTCATAAGTCTTACTGTCATATCCAAATGAACCAGCCATTCCACAACAACTAGACTCTATCATTTTATTATTAATATTTAATTCTGATAAAAGATTAGTTAGCCCCTTCATTCTATCTTGTGATTTTTGATGACAGTGCCCATGAATTAATACATTTTGATCAAACTTATTAGCTTTAATATTATTGTTATTTCTTATTTGTTCTAAAATAAATTCCTCAAGTAGATAAAATTTATTTTTAATTTGTTCTTTATTATTTACATTCTTTAAAGTCTGATACTCATCGTTAAATGTTAATAAACAGGATGGTTCAATACCTACAACTGGTAAATCTATATAATTATTTTGTATAACGTAATCATTAAATCTATTTAGCTCTTCAGATGCTTTGTCTAATTGCCCGTAAGAGATATAAGTTCTGCCACAACAAAGGGGTCTCTTTAATTTATCTTTACCAAAACTTGGTATAACTGCCTGATAACCAAATTTATTTAGTACTTTAATTGCATAAACTAAATTTTCATTTTCAAAATTAATATTAAACGTATCTGCAAACAAAATTACTTTATTTTCAGACACTGTCTGACTATCATAAATCTCTCGTAATGCGCTCTGGTTTTGAACTTCAGGCATAGATCTTGCTGTTGCAAAACCAAACTTTTCAATAATTGTTGAGATTAGTGGTAAGTTTTTAATCTTATTGAATATAGGAGCAACAATTTTTAATAACCAAATAAGTCTTGGCATATCTGAGATAACTCTATCTTTAATTCGCATACTAAATTTTTTATAGTATTGAGAAAGAAATTCAGATTTCATTTTAGCCATATCAACCGACATTGGACATTCTCTTTGACAAGCTTTACAGCTCACACATAACTCCATGGTTTCATACATTTCTTTAGATGCAAATGAACCATCTGGAAGCTGGTTAGATAAAGCTAATCTTAAAGTATTTGCTCTACCTCTTACTAAATCTTTTTCTTCTTTAGTTACTCTGTATGATGGACACATCACACCGGAATCTAATTTTCTACAAGCTCCATTGTTATTACACATCTCAACAGCATCAGAGAATTGACCCCAATTAGACCAATCATAATGTGTATCTATATTTTCTGTTTGATAACCTGATTTGTATCTCATTAAAGATCTATCATTTGATTTAAACGGTCGAACAATTTTACCTGGATTTAAAAGGTTTTTACTATCGAATGTATCTTTTATTTCTTCAAATGCATTTGTGATTTTTTTACCAAACATCATTTCATGAAATTCTGATCTAACAATTCCATCACCATGCTCACCAGAATGAGAACCTTTATAATCTTTAACCATTTCAAAAGCTTCTTCAGATATGGATCTCATGTTTTGTATATCTTTGTCTGATTTCATATTTAAAACTGGTCTTACGTGAAGAGTTCCAACAGATGCATGTGCATAAAACATTCCACTTGTTCCATATTTTTTAAATATTTCTTTTAATCTAGCTGTGTAGTCAGCTAAGTGTTCTAGAGAAACTGCACAATCTTCGATGAAGGCAACTGGTTTTCTATCACCTTTCATTGACATTAAAATATTTAATCCAGCTTTTCTTATTTCAAAAACTTCTTTCTGTTCTGAAAGATCTGAATAATATGAAAACTCGTTTTTTTTGTTTTGATTTAAAACTAAATATTCTAGATCTTTTATTTTCTTTTCATATACACTTTTCTCGGTATCAATAAATTCAACCATCAAAACTGCTTCTGGATTGCCTTTGATGTATTTTTTTATTCCTCCAGCATACATTGGTATTTCTTTAGCTAAATTTAATAAATTTTGGTCCATCAATTCAACACAAGTTGGTTTTAATTTTACTATCTCTTTTGATAATTCCATTGCTTTATGGAAATTATCAAAGTAGCAGACACCTAAAATTTTATTCTTTGGTATTTCTGATAATTTTAATTTTATTTTATTGAATAAAGACAATGTTCCTTCAGAGCCAACAAGAAGATTCGATGAATTAAATCCTTCTGGATCAATTAAATCGATGTTATATCCTCCAACTCTTCTTTGTGTCGTTGGCCAGTTAGCATCAATTTCGCCTCCAACCTGCTGTCTTACATCTATGAATTTATCTATGATTTTATAAAGTCTATCTTGGTTATTCTTTGTTGCCAAATAATTCTTATTTATTTGATCAAAATTAAATATTGAGCCATCATCTAGTATTGCTTCAATTGCTAAAACGTTATGAACCATGTTGCCATAATATAATGATCTAGATCCACAGGAATTGTTAGCTGACATTCCTCCAATAGTTGCTCTACTACTTGTTGAGACATCCACTGGAAACCAAAGACCATGAGGCTTCAAATAAGCATTTAAATGATCTAGTACGACACCTGGCTGAACCCATACATACTTTTCTTCAACGTTAAGTTCTAAAATTTTATTTTGATGTTTGCTATAATCTAGTACAACACTTTCGCCAACAGTCTGACCACATTGAGAACTTCCACCTCCTCTAGCTAATAGAGGTACAGAATTCTTTTGTGAATACTCCATTAAACTTAAAACATCATTTGTATCTTTTGGAAGAACTACACCAAGAGGTTTAATTTGATACACAGAAGCATCGGTACTGTATCTTCCACGTGAGAATTCATCAAATAAAGTTTTTCCATCTACTTTACTGCTAATTTCTTTACCAATTTTTTGTATCTGATCTGAATTAAACCGCATAAAACTTAATTAAAGGTTTATTTATTTTTGTAAACCAGTTTACCGAACTTTTTTAACGCGGCCTCCGAAATCTCTAAACCTAAACCAGGTTTTTCATTCAAATGTATCCATCCATCACTCATTTTGTGTGGATTTTCAAATAATTGTGCTTGAAGAGGATCTCTCTCATCATCAAATGACTCAACAATTCTCCCTGCTGGTGTTGATGCTACTAATGGAGCATGAATATAACAATCATGGTGTGGCGCTACATCTATATGATTTAATTCACACAATGCAGAAAGTTTTTTTCCATTAGTAAATCCACCAAACATTGTGCAATCAAATTGTAAAATTTGAATTGCTTCTTCTTCAATCATGGACCTACATCCATAAATAGTTATTTCACTTTCACCACCTGACAATGGAATTTTAGTTTGTTTTGATAAAAGTTTTAAAGTCCTCCTATCATCTTCCCATCTAACAGGTTCTTCAATCCATGTAGGATTAAATCTCTCAAATTCTTTTACACCTTCTATTGCAGTTTTTAGATCCCATGCTCTATTGACATCAATCATTAAACCTTTTTGATCTCCAATTTCATTTCTAATAATGTCTAATCTCTTAGCATCTTCTTTGATACTAAGTCCCCCAACTTTAACTTTAAAACTTTGATGACCAATATTTACTAATTTTTGTATTTCATCTCTTAGTTCTTTTTCATCTTTACCGTCTCTGTAATAAGCACATGTTACATAAACAGGAATTTTATTTCTGTATCCACCAAATAATTTATACAATGGGATCTTTGATGCTTTTCCTATTAAATCCCAACAAGCAATATCTAAAGCTGCTGAAATTCTGATTAATGCTTCTCTGCTCCAACCTTTTTCGCTACTGGTTCGAGTATCAGTTAATTTAAAAATTTTTTCATAAATTTTTTCAGGGCAAAACGGATCTTCCCCAATAATTAGATCTTGTAAGCCATTTGAAAATGGTTTGATGATAGGAGCTATATCAGTGTAGCTTGTTGCTAAACCAAAGCCTGAATGACCATCTTTAGATTTAATTTTAATCAGGAGTTCATTAGCTGTTGGTACAATGAAGTGACTAACCCAATGTGGCTTTACTTCATCTGGATTATTAAGAACATAAACTTCTAAGCTATCAATTAAATTACTACTATTTGTCATACATTATAAATTTGCTTATATAATTTCTTTAGCATATACAGCGGTATGGTAATTTCAAATAATATAAGACCTGGTCGACATTTTTTACAAATTCCAGGACCAACAAACGTTCCAGATAGAGTTCTAAGAGCTATGGATTATCCAACAATAGATCACAGAGGTCCTGACTTTGCTGAACTTGGATTAAGAGTTTTAGATCGAATAAAATTAATTTTCAAAACTTCTGAACCTGTAATAATTTTTCCAGCTTCTGGAACAGGTGCGTGGGAAGCTGCACTTGTAAACACTTTAAGTGCTGGTGATAAAATCTTAATGTTTGAAACTGGACATTTCTCAACTCTTTGGTGGGATATTGCTCAAAAATTTAAAATTGAAGTAGACTTTGTTGAAGGTGATTGGAGAACAGGCGTTGATCCAAACATCGTTGAACAAAAACTAAAAGAAGACAAAGATAAAAAAATTAAAGCAGTCTGTGCAGTGCATAATGAAACTTCTACGGGTGTTACAAGTAGAATTGGAGAAATTAGAAAAGCTATGGATAATGCGGAACATCCAGCTTTATTATTTGTTGATACGATATCTTCATTAGGCTCTATTGATTATAGACATGAAGAGTGGAAAGTTGATGTAACTGTTGGTGGTTCTCAAAAAGGATTACTATTACCACCAGGACTTTCTTTTAATGCAATAAGTTCTAAAGCTTTAGAGGCATATAAAACATCTGAATTACCAAAATCGTATTGGGATTGGGGACCGATGTTAAAAAATAAAAAAAAAGGTTACTTTCCTTACACACCAGCTACAAATTTATTTTATGGTTTGGATGAAGCAATCAATATGCTTACAGAAGAAGGTTTAGATAATGTTTTCAAAAGACACAAAAGATTTGCAGAAGCTACTAGAGTTGCAGTTAACTCGTGGGGATTAGAAATACTCTGCAAAAACCCTGAAGAATATTCAGATTCATTAACAGCTGTAATGGTTCCAGATGGTCACGACGCTGATTTTTTAAGAAAAACTATTTTAGATCATTACAACATGTCATTGGGAACAGGACTTGCAAAAGTTGCTGGAAAAATTTTTAGAATTGGCCACTTGGGTGATTTTAACGAGCTCATGTTAGCTGGAACATTGGCAGGTGTTGAAATGGGTCTAATGAAATCTAAAATACCTTATAAAAAAGGTGGAATACTTAAGGCACTTGAGTATCTTTGTTAATTAATCAAGTTATAAATCATGCTTGATTTTTGCATTATAGGATCAGGAATTTCAGGATCAACAGTCGCGAACTTATTAAATAAAAAGTATTCTGTTGCAGTTTATGACAAAGCAAGAGGTTTTGGCGGTAGAAGCTCTTTTAAAAAATATAAAGATAAAGTTGGATTTGATCATGGGCTTCAATATATCTCTCCAAAATCTACAAAATTTAAAACATTTACTAATCAACTTATAAAGAAAAAAGTTTTAAAAAAGTGGCGAGGAAATCATTTATTTCTGCATAAAACAGTCAAAGAAATTAAAAATCATTTAAAATTAATTGGAACGAAAGGAAATAACTCAATTAGCAAACATTTATTAAAGAAAATTAAATGTAATTTTGAACATGAGCTAACAAATATAAAGAGATTAAGTGATCATTGGGAAATAACATTTAAAAATGATGTAAAACAAAAATGTAAAAACCTTATTTTGACCTGTCCTTTTCCTCAAAGTAAGAAATTAGGACAAAAATATTTAAATAAATCCTATTTAAATCAAAAAGTTAAAATGGATGCTAATTTAACAGTTATGATTGTTACAAATAAGCTTAAGCAATCTAATAGTAGTTACTTTTTTAATGATGAAATGCTTGGTTGGGCTGCTTATGAAAATAGTAAGAAAAGATTTAACTATAAGCATGATTTATGGACACTCCAAAGCACTTATAAATACGGCAATAAATTTACAAAAGATTATAGAAATAAAAGGAAATATTATACCAATCAGCTTGTTAAAAAATTTGAAAAATTAACCAAGCTAAAAATCAAAAAAATTCATCAATCAAGAATTCATGGGTGGATGTATTCATCTAATTCAAAACCACTTAAACAATTATCTTTGTGGAATAAGTCTTTAAAATTAGGTTTATGTGGTGATTATTTTGGAGGACCAAGATTAGAAAATGGGTGGCAAAGTGCACACGATTTACATAGTAAAATACGATATGGTAAATAAATGAGAATTATATTTTCGATATTTATTTTACTTCTTTTAACATCCATTAGCTACTCAAAAAATACAGATATCATCCATGATTTTAAAATTACTTTTGATTGCAAATTAGAAAAAATAATGATTAAAAATAAAGATTTTAATTATCAAACTTTTACCGCAGACAATATTGAAGTTGATAAAAACAAAGTATTAAAAGTTGTAGCAGCACAACCAAGTAAACTTACTATTAATGGTTTATCAGAATTTATAGATACTTATTCAGATATTAGTAAAGATGATGTTAGAATTGCTAAAAATGACACCATTTTATTTAAAAATATAGATAAAGAAAAAAAATACTCAGAGTCAGTATTTTTAAATAGATCAAGTGGTGAATTAATTCACGAAGTTACAAAAAATATGAACACTAAAGATAATGAAAAATACATTTCTTTCTTTGGTTGCACTAAAGAATTATAAAAATATTAAGTATTAATATTTAATTCTTTAGCAACTATATTTTTTTTTAATTTAGTTTCTCTATAAGTAATAATTAATATCCCAATAAATATTATAAATGCTCCTAACCAAGTATATTTATCTGGAATATCTCCAAAAATATAAAAACCAAGAATAGATGAAAATATTAAACCTAAAAATGTATAAGGTTGAGTCATTGTTACATCAACCAATCTGTAAGCATTATTAATACATAAATGAAATATAGCTCCACTTAAAGCAGATAAAAATATAAACCCTAATGTTTTAATTGATGGTGCCTGCCAATAAAATATAGCTAGCATTGACATAAAAATTATCATTATAACATACTGGTAAGCTAGAATGGTTACAGCACTATCGTCTGCTGACATTTTTTTAGTAATTACAATTACGGTCGACCAAAAGAAGCATGAGCAGAGGGCCATTGAAACACCTATTGATATATCAATGAATCCTGGTCTAATTATTATTAACATTCCAACAAATCCAAATATCAAAGCAATTGTTCGGTAAATAAAAATTCTCTCTTTTAAAAAAATTACAGCTAATATCGTTACGATAAAAGGTACTATAAATTGAATAGCTGTAAATTTTTCAATTGGAATAAAAGATATAGATCCAAAACCTAGTAGCATTGCAGGTAGATTGATAATTGATCGAACAAAATGTAATTTTAAGTTTTTAGTTTTAAATATCGAAAATTTTGATTTTATTATTATTGGTGAAATTATTATTAAACCAATAATATAGCTAACTAGTGCTACAGTAAAAATATTTACTTCTAATTGTGCTAATTTAAAAGATGCAATCATAGTGCTAGTAAAGAAGACAGATAATATTATTAAAATAACTGCGTAAGATTTTTTATTCATGATATATGTATTATAAAATAACCAAGTCTAATTTCTGGTTACCTAATCTTTCATTACCTTTTTCAGTAACTAGATAAGTTTCACCCAAGTTCATAGCTATCTGATTATCAGAATCCATCAATATCATATGCATGAAGAAGACATTGCCAGGTTCTATAACATAAGGGTTACCCGTATAAATCATTGGCCAATCCATCCAGTTTGGAGAAAAAGTTGCTCCTAATGAGTATCCACATGCATTCATTCGTGAATTTTTAAAGCCATGATCATCAAAGATTTTTGCATGAACATCAAAAACTTCTCCAATTTTATTTCCAGGTTTTAATTTATTTTCACAATTTGTAAGCGCTTCAAAACAAGCCTCATACATTTTATGATGTTTTGGATCTGCTTTTCCTATGAGTATTGTTCTAAACATCGCTGAATGATAGTGTCTAAAGGTTCCAGCCCATTCAATGGTTAACTGATCTTTATTATTAAGTATTTGTTTTTCTGCTTGATATCGGCAGAGTAAGGCATTCTTTCCAGATCCAATTATAAATTCATTAGCAGGATAGTCTCCACCTCCATCAAATATAACTCTGTTCATTTCAGCTAAAATTTTAGACTCACTCACTCCTACTTTTGCATGCTTCCAAACTTCATCCAAAGCCTTGTCAGCTAAATTTGCTGCTTTTTTTACATAACTAATTTCCTCATTAGATTTAATTACTCTTAGTTTTGTTATTAATTCTGACTTATCCTCAATTGAGCAATAGTTTTGTAATACTTTGTTAAGTCTTAATGAATTTCTTCCTGTGAGACCGTATGCTTCATATTCAACGCCAATTTTTTTTCCTTTTAAATTTAGCTCATCTAAAATTATTTTGAGATCATCAGCAGGATTAGCATCATCTTTATCAATCCAAATTCTGATATCACTAATATTGGATGTGTTTTGAGCTTGTCTAAGATCAGGGGCTCTAGTTAGTAATATTACATTTCCTCGTTGATCTAAAACTAATGCTTGAAAAAAAACATATCCAAAAGTGTCATAACCAGTTAGCCAATACATAGACTCCTGTCTAAACATGATAAGAGCATCTAAGCCCTCATTTTTCATAGAGTTAAGTGTTTTTTCCTTTCTATTTGAGAATTCCTTTGTAGAGAAATGTAGTGCCATTATTCTTTTAATTTATTAATTATTTTATCTGATAAAAATTTATATCCAGCTATATTAAAATGACCACCTACAGATGTGGCATATAAGTTTTTTGCATCAAAATTATCTTCTGAGAATATTTCTTTAAGATCTAGATATAATATATTATTTTTTTCTACCATGGATTTAACCTGATCATAATTTAAATGTGAATTCATATTATAAATTTTTTTTGTAAATCTGGTATGTTCTGGTAGGTATACAAATAAAAATTTTGCATCATTTTCACTGGCAAAACTTTTTGCTTCTAATATAATTTTTTCAAATTTTTTATTAAGTTTAATTCCAAAAAAAGAATTTATTGTTATTTCTCTCACAGTATATAGCTTTATAAATCTAAAAAAATCAAATTTTTTACCTTCTTTTGAAACTAAAAGATCATACATATTTTGATTTAAATCTTTTTTTAAATGTTCTTTATTAACGATATTAACTAATTTTTTTTCTAAAAAAAAATCAATTGATTTTTGTTTATCTTTTAAATTTTGCTTAAAATTTTTATCTAATAAATAACTTAGTAAAAGATCATTCTTTTCTTCAACTTCTAAATCTTTTAAGTCATTTCCTTCATAATATAACCACACTACATTTTTAAATTTTCTAGGAGCATATTCTTTTAAACTGGCAAGTTCTATTAATGGTCCATTTCCAGGAAAACCTAGGTTAATAACACTTAAATCATCTTTTATTAGATTATCGCCGACATTATTTTCTCGATTTACACAAGAACCATTAGCAAATGAATCACCAATTAAAACGATATCAATATTATTATTGTTCCATGATGAATTATTATTATTAAATCCATATTTATCACTTTTGTATTTTGAGTAATAACCTAATTCATTACAGCTCAATGTTTCTTTATTACTTATTCCTGACAAAGGAAAAAAATTTTTCTTATTCAAATGAACTTCGACAGTAAAATATGTATTGGGATCAATTCTTGGAACAATGTCTTTACCTTCCTTTTTTAATTTAAGGTATAAATCAAACTTGTTTAATTGATTGTAATTTTTTAGATCTATATTGATTTTTTTTTGTTTGTAATGATAATTATAGGATAAATACAGTTCTATTAAATATAAACCAAAAAAAAAACTAATGAGACTTAATGTTATATTAGTTAAAAATTTCTTGCTTAATTTGAAAGAAATAATTGAAAAAATTAATAATGTAATCGCTAAAATGTAATATTGGGAATAATAATTTTCGAAACTTTCACTCTTATTTATAAATAAATCTTTATAAAAAATATAAATTAATATCGAAACAGAGATTATCAAAAAAATAAATGAATAAATTTTTTTATTATATTTTTTCATGAGTTTAGAGGATAATTAATTTTTAATTAATTTTTACACTCACTGATCCAATATTATCTATCGAACCTTTGTATAATCCTTTTCCTTTAAATGGAACTACCCCCACAGTGGAGCCTGTGAAAACATAAAAATCTTTATTTAAGTTTATCTTTTCTTTCTTAATTTTATTTAAAACAAATCTTAAAGAATTTAATGGGTTAATATAAACAATATTTGTATTACCATTTACTTTTATTCCATTCTT
>CACNAX010000022.1 GCA_902618565.1 uncultured Pelagibacteraceae bacterium | reverse complement strand
AAAAAAGTATCGATTTAGCCTATAATAGAATTTTTAAGTTTCATTCACTGCAAAAACCAAAAAATATTAAGTATGTAGATAATTTTAAAAATAAACTTGAATATAAGCATGTGCCACTACAGTCTGTAGGTATTTATGTACCAGCTAATTTACCATCTACATTATTAATGAATGCAGTGCCTGCAAAAATTTCTGGTGTAAAAAGAATAGTTTTGGCCAATCCAAAACTTAATGGAAAACTAAATCCTGCTGTTCTTTATGCAGCTAAAAAAGTTGGAATTAATGAAATTTACTCAATGGGTGGTGCCCAAGCTATAGCAAGTTTAGCTTATATTCAAAAAGTGAATAAAATTGTTGGGCCTGGAAATATTTATGTTGCAAGAAGCAAACGTGAAGTCTTTGGTGATGTTGGGACAGAAGGAATGGTTGCTGGGCCTAGTGAAATTTGTGTTTTAGCAGATGGTAAAACTGATTTAAATCAAGTAATAGCATCTATGATTGGACAAGCAGAACATGATGTAAATTCTCAGTGTATTTTAATTACAAAAGATAAAAAATTAGTAAATAAATTTAATGAAGAGATAAAAGAAAGTATCAAAAAAGTTCAAAGAAAAAGAGTTGTTTTAAAAAGTTTAAAAAACAATGGACTAATTGTGTTAGCCCAAAGTGATAAGTAAATAGTAGAAGCAATTAATGAAGTAGCTCCAGAGCACTTAGAAATTAATGTATCTAATTATAAAAAGTATTTAAATCAAATTTATAATGCAGGAAGTATTATGATTGGAAAGTATTCTCCAATGGCCGTCTCAGATTATAATGTTGGTTCAAACCATGTATTGCCAACTTTAGGATCTGCAAAATTTTCATCTGGACTAAATCTTAGTGAATTTTATAAAAAAATTAGCCATATAACTCTTACAAAAAAAGGTATTGAGAAATTAGGAGAATCCGCTACACATCTCGCTGAGTATGAAGAATTAGATAATCATGCTCAAAGTATTAAATCTAGAATGAGGAGATAATAATTTGGGAAAACAAGATACGTTGGAATTTGAAGGTGTGGTAACAGATCTTCTTCCTAATGCTATGTTTAGAGTTAAACTAGACAATGGTCATAACGTTACAGCTCACACAGCAGGAAAACTAAGAAAAAACCGTATCCGTGTTTTACAAGGTGACAGAGTAAAATTGGAAGTTTCTCCATACGATCTATCAAAGGGTCGTATAATTTTTAGATCTTAATATGGCTTCGTAGCTCAGTTGGTAGAGCAGAGCCCTGAAAAGGCTTGTGTCGCTGGTTCGAGTCCCGCCGAAGCCACCACTCCCATGTGGTATTAATATCCATCATTATGCTTGCATTCAAAATTAAAATCTAATACCTATCCATCAGCTATTTATGGCTAATTATATAATAACAAAGAAAGAGTAACTAAAGTATGAGTACATTAAAAGGCAAAGTAAAGTGGTTCAACGGTAAGAAGGGCTACGGTTTTATTGAAAGAGAAGACGGAGAAAAAGATTGTTTCGTTCATGCGAGTGCAGTTAGAGAAGCTGGACTAAGATTTTTGAATGAAAACGATGCTATAGAATTCGAAATTCAAGATGGCGAAAAAGGTCCAAGCGCTGTAAATTTGAAAAAATTAGGTTAATAAAATTTAATTCATCAAAAATATTTGTATAGGAATAGGACATGTTAAAAAACATAGCTATTCCTGTGCAAAACCTTTTCTTGCTTGCATTTAAAAAAAAAAATGCTAATTACACAGCAATGAATAAATTCGTTATTATTAACAGAGAAACTCACAGACATCATTTTCATGCTGGCTGCAAGCTAGCAATTTAATTATTTATAAATTTAATTTTATCCACATTTAGTATAAAACAGTAGAAGGAGCACGGGTAGCTCAGTTGGTTAGAGCAGCGGTTTGTGGAACCGAAGGTCGACAGTTCGAATCTGTCCCCGTGTACCAAAAAATGAATAAAGAAAAAAAATTGTCTGCAAATACCCCTTCGGGTTTTGTTGATAGATACGGAAAAGAATTAGCGTTAAAAGAAAATTTAATTGCTAAGATTGAGGAAAATTTTTTAAAATTTGGTTTTTCCAAACTAGAAACCCCAAGTTTTGAAATATCAGAAAATATAGGAAAATTTTTACCAGATGAAGATAGGCCAAGCTCTGGTGTATTTGGTTTTCAAGAGGAAAATAATAGCTGGATATCATTACGTTATGATTTAACTGCGCCATTAGCAAGATACGTATCTCAAAATTATTTAAATATCTCAAATCCTTTTAAAAGATATCAGATTGGCAATGTATGGCGAAATGAGAAACCTGGTCCTGGTAGATTTAGAGAGTTTACACAAGCTGATTGTGATATTGTTGGATCTAGCAATCCTTTAGCAGATGCTGAGATGTGCAATCTTTTAGCTGACACATTATATTTCTGTGGCTTAGAAAAAAATCAATACCAAATCAAATTAAGTAATAGAAAATTAATCCAAGGACTTATTGAAAACTTAAAAATTTCAGAAAGTAAACAACAACTTACTGTTTTGAGAGCTATTGATAAACTTGATAGAGTTGGAACTGATGGTGTTAAACAATTGCTTACAACAGGACGTGAAGACAAATCTGGTGATAAAACTATTGGAGCAAACCTCTCTGATAATCAAGCTGAAGCTATAGTCAGTTTTATAAATATGAAATCTTTAGATGAAATTAGGTCAGCTATACCAAACAAATTAGTTGAAGATGGTGTTGATGAATTAAATAAAGTATTAGATGGAATAAGTTATTCATCTAATTTTGATCAAATAATTTTTTCTCCTGAAGTTATTAGAGGACTTGAATATTATGATGGCCCAATATTTGAGGCAAATTTAACATTTAAAGTTAAAAATCAAAAAAACCAAGAGGTTGAGTTTGGATCAGTTGGTGGAGGTGGAAGATATAATTCTTTAGTTTCACGGTTTAAAAAAGTAGACCTATCTGCGACAGGTGTATCTATAGGTCTTGATCGTTTGTTATACGCTTTAGTTCAGTTAAACAAAATTAAAGTAAAAAATAATTCACCAATAATAATATGTGTTTTAGATGAAAAATATCTCTCTAATTATTATGAATTGTTATCAAAACTTAGAAATCAAAATATAAGATCTGAAGTTTATCTGGGAGACTCAGGCTTGAAATCTCAATTAAAATATGCTGATAAAAGAAGTTCGCCAGCTGTAATTCTTTGTGGCGATGATGAATTTAAAAATAATAAAATTACTATAAAAAAATTAGTCACAAATTTAGAAGAAACATCAAGAAATTTATCTAGAGAAGAATGGAAAAAATCTGAAAATACTCAAATTACATTTGATAAGGAGAACCTGATTGATGAAATCAAAAAACTTATCTGAAAATATTTTAAAAGTAATTAAGTCAAATGGATATAAATATATTGATCTTGATACAGTTATTGACACCAATTTAATATTGGAAAGATCAGGAGAAAATTTCAAAAGATTTATATTTTCTTTCAATGATCAATTAGGAAATGAACTTTGTTTAAGACCTGATTTAACAATTGCATCTTGTGTTAGATATTTAAATAATAATAAGAAAGCTAGTGAAAAAATTTTCTATAGTGGTCAAGCATTTAGAAAAGGATTAAATAAAAAAGATTCTGTTATCAGGAGTCAAATTGGTTTCGAAATATTAGGATCTTTTACTGAAAAAAAAGATGATAAAAAAATAATAGAAACTTCACTTAAAGCATTATCAAAAATTAAATATAAAAGCGGAAATTTAGTAATAGGTAACATAGAAATTTTTAGGCTTTTGTTAGATAAATTAGATTGTCCAGCAAGATGGAAACTAAGATTGCAACGTCATTTTTGGAGAGAAAAATATTTTAATGATTTATTAAAAAGATTGGAGACGAATTCTGATATCGATCCAACAATTGTAGAAATAGATAAAAAAAAATATTCTAAAATGATTAATGGAAATCAAAAAAAAGAAGTTGCTGGAAGATCAATAGAAGAAATATTATTTAGATTTGACACTAAAATTAAAGATCCAAGAAGAACAAAAAAAGGCAGTAATGTAGTAAAAATTTTAAAAGAGTACTTAAAAATTGAATGTCCTATTAATCAAGCATCTAAAAAGTTAAATTTATTTTTTAAAAAAAATAAAATTAATCTTAGAGTTCAAGATGATTATTTTCCAATAACTAAAAATAAAATTAATAAGTTAAATGTTAGATTTAATTCTTCTTTTGGAAGACATCTCGAATATTACACTGGTTTGGTATTTAAGATCGATATTAAATCGAAGTCTGAGAAATTAAATATTAGAGGTGGTAGATACGATTCTTTAATTAAAGATCTTGGCTTTAAAAAAAATATACCAGCTGTTGGAGCCGCTATTAACTTAGAAAAAATATGATAATTTGGTTAGCTTCATATCCTAAAAGTGGAAATACTTGGTTGAGATCTTTAATAGCAAATTACTATTTTTCAGAAAAAGGTGATTTTAATTTTGAACTTTTAGAAAAAATAGACTCTTTTCCAAGTAACAAATATTTTAGAAAGTATTTAGATAAATTTAACCGGCCTCACGATACTTCAAAGTATTGGATAAAGGAGCAAGAAAAAATTAATCAATCCAAAGGTTTGAAATTTTTTAAAACCCATAATGCACTTTGTAAAATAGATGGTAATCAATTTACTAATAAAGAAAATACAGTAGGTGTTATTTATATAGTTAGAGATCCAAGGAATGTAATCTCTTCATTATCAAACCATTATCAAATTTCTGTCGATGAAGCTTTTCAATTTATGACAGATGAAAAAAGGGGAATTGTCTCCAAAGAAAAAGAGAGATTTTTAGGCTTTCAAGCACTTTTTTCATGGAAGTTAAATCAGAAATCATGGGTAGATAATAAATTATATCCAGTTTTAACTGTAAGGTATGAAGATCTACAAAGTGATGCACTAAATACTTTTAAACATGTTATTAACTTCGTTCATAAAATTTCTAAATCAGATGAAAAATTTAATAAAGAAAAAGCATTAAAATGTATAAGAAATTGCAATTTTAATAATTTGAAAAAACTAGAGGACGAAAAAGGTTTTGCAGAAGCAATTACAAAAAAAGGTTCTGACGAAAAAATAAAATTTTTTAATTTAGGAAAAGATAATGATTATAGGAAATTACTTAATGAGAATTTAATAAACAAAATGAACAATTTATTTCAAGAAGAATTAGTAAAATATAAATATGAGTAACAACATTGTTAAAATTGGAATTCCAAGTAAAGGTCGTTTACGATCTGGAGTATTAAATATTTTTAAAAAAAAGAAATTAAAAATTCTATCTGAAAGGGGCGAGAGAGACTTATTTGGATTTATCAAAGGAAAAAAAAATATAGTTATTTATTATCTTCATGCTAGAGAGATAGTAGAACGTCTTGCAGATGGATCTTTAGATATTGGTTTCTCTGGATATGATTTATTAAAGGAAAGTGAAATTAATATTCAAAAAAAAGTGATTGTAAAAAAAAAGTACAATTTTGGAGAGGCTACATTGGTAGTTGCAATTCCAGATGATTGGATAGATGTACAGACAATGCCTGATCTTGAAGAAATAGCTTTTGAATTCAAAGATAAAAAAAGAAATAGATTACGTATAGCAACAAAATATCCTAATCTAACTAGAGAATTCATGTTCTCAAGAGGAGTTACACAATTTAAATTGGTAAAGAGTCTCGGCGCAACAGAGATATACCCATTTACTGGATCATCAGAAATTATAACTGATATAACTTCAACAGGAGCAACCTTAAAAGCTAATAAATTAAGGATATTAAAAGACGGAATAATTCTTAAATCCCAAGCATGTTTAATGACCCCAAAAAAAAATAAAGAGGCAGAACTCTTAAAAGTGTTTTAAATAAACTTTAAATATTATTAAGTAAGTGTAACATACGAATCATGGATATAATTTTAATAATTATTTTAGCTTCAATATTAATAGCGACTTTATCTATCCTTTATTTAAATATTAAATCAAATATAAAAAAAGAGGATGAAAACAAAGCTGATGAGATAGCTAATCTAAATGCCGAAATAATAAAATTAAAAGATAGTTTAAATACTACTATAAATACATCTTTAAGTTCGATGTCTTCATCTTTTAACAATCTTTCAACTGGTGTTACGAAAGATATGACAGCAGCTCTGACAAAAGTTGATGAGAAAGTTGCAGCTTTTAATTCCCAAGTTGAAAATTTAAACGAAAGTCAGAAAGGCATTAATAAAATTTTAGCTGGTGTCAAAAAATATGGAACTTTAGCTGAGTTCAGCCTGGGCTCACTTATTAAGGATTTACTTCCTTCCTCACAGTACCTTTCAAATGTTAAAATGAAGGAGGAAACTAGTGAAAATGTTGAATTTGCTATTAAACTTCAAGAAGGTGTATTGGTTCCGGTTGATAGCCATTTTCCTGTTGAGAGATTTAAAGCTATTCAAAATGCTCATCAAGAAGAAGATAAAAAAGCTATTGCGGATGCAAGAACTAAACTTGCAAAAGCTTTTAAAGAAAAAGCCAAGAGTATAAATGAAAAATATATTGTCCCACCTAAAACCACTGATTTTGCAATTGTGTATGCGCCAACAGAGAGTTTGTTTTTAGAGTTAGCTAATTATCAAGATCCAAATACTAAAGAATTATTGAGCCAAGAATTAATGAAAAAATATAAAGTAACTGTTATGGGACCAAATAATTTATCTGGGTATTTACAATCATTACACATGGGTTTTCAAACATTAAAAGTTCAAAAACACGCAACAGAAATATATGATCATTTAAAAACAATAAGTACTAGATTTACAAAACACTTTGATGGAATTGTTAATCTCAGAAAAAAATTAGAGGAGGCAATGACAGCTGTTGATAAATTTGGAACAGATGCGAGATCTATTAAAAGAACATTAG
The DNA here is from genome assembly GCA_902618565.1 of uncultured Pelagibacteraceae bacterium. Taxonomy (GTDB): domain Bacteria; phylum Pseudomonadota; class Alphaproteobacteria; order Pelagibacterales; family Pelagibacteraceae; genus Pelagibacter. The sequence continues at coordinate 6,904 of CACNAX010000022.1, read as the reverse complement.
AAAATATAAAAGATCCCGAGCAAATTGAAAAAGCTATTGAAACAGAAAATGTCGAGAAATTTGAGGATATTCCAAGACAAGCAAAAAATTAAATTAATTCTATTACAAAAATTTAATGAAATGGAATAATAAATTTAATTATCCCAAGTCTTCAAGGTCAATTGAAGATGGATACAGAAAATATTTATTAGGAGATAACAAACTACCAAGTGTTACTACCATTCTAAGTACTACAAAGTCTGAAGAAGAGAAGGCAGCTCTTGCAAATTGGAGAGAGAGAGTAGGTGTCAAGGAAGCAAATAGAATTAAAACAGAGGCGTCATCGAGGGGTACTTCTATGCACTCTTATATTGAGGACTATTTAAGAGGAAGAATTAATGAGAGTTTTTTTGAGAGTAATGAACAATATAAAAACATGGCTAAAGAAATAATTCAAAAAGGAATTAATGGAAGACTTAACGAAGTATATGGAATGGAAGAAACTTTATATTATCCAGATCAATATGCTGGAACAGCTGACATGATAGCAGTGTACGAAGGTAAAGATGTCATTGTAGATTTTAAACAGTCTAATAAACCGAAAAAAGTAGATTACATTCAAGATTATTTTTTGCAATTAGGAGCATATACATTAGCACATGATACTGTCCATGGAACTAAGATGAAAGCGGGTATAATATTATTATGTACTAAAGATATTTTATTCCAAGAATTTAAAATTGAGGGAGCTGAATTAGAAATGTATCAAAATTTATTTTTAGGAAGGGTTAAAAAGTTTTACGAATTGAATAATATATCTTGACTTTAACTAACCAATCCATAAAAGAGTTATTAATACCTGAGCTAATCGTTTATATGCTAATGGTTAAGTCTTTAAAAAACTTTCCAAAAACCTATAAAATATTAGCTAATTTGAGGATAAAGTTATGAATTTAGCAATTTGGGACATAGAATCATCGAGCGCAAGTACTGACTTCGGGAGCATCATTGAAATTGGCGGAGTTTTAGTTGATGAGAATTTTAAAGAGAAAGACAGATTTAATTTAAGATGCAGCTTACCTGAAGGAGAAATCTTTCAGGCCATGGCGCTTATTGTTAATAAGACATCAATAAAGCAATTAACTCAAACTAATCTTTCTCATTATCAAATGTTAGCAGAAGTTGAAAAAATATTTAAAAAGTGGAGTCCCGCAGTATTTCTTGGTTGGTCTAATATTGGATTTGATGATGAAATGATAAGAAAAGAGTTTTTTAAAGGGATTAGATATCCATATTTAACAAATTCCGCTCCGAACAAAAGACATGATGGTATTAATATTGCTCGTGCAGCTTATGCAATTGACCCTTCAATTCTAGAAGTAGAATTTAATGAAAAAAACAATGCAGTATTTAAATTAGAATCGTTAGCTAGAATGCAAGGTATAGATTCAACTGACGCCCATAGCGCATTAAGTGATAGTATAATGACTGCTAAAGTTTTAAACATTGTCAAAAAAAAACAACCAGAGACTTGGAAATCTTTTTTCAAAACTGCAAATAAATCTGATACTGAAACCATAATTAAGAAAGGGGAAATTATTACTTTAAATGAATATTATTATGGTAAATCTAGACTTCACCTAGTTGTACCTCTTCATCAAAAATATTGTATGCATCCAATATATTCTGGTTGGTATTATGCATTCGACTTGAGGATTGATATAGAACCTTTATTAAATTTATCAATAAATGAGTTAAAAGTTGAAATGAAAAAGTCTCCTAAGTTTTTAAGAACTATTAGATCTAATAAGGCTCCAATAATTGTTGATGCAAAATATGGTATGAAAGCAGAACCTTATAGTGCTATGGATAGGTCTTTAATTACTAAAAGAGCAGATATTGTTAAAAATAATGAGAAATTTTCGCAAAATATACTTCATGCATTAAGAGAAGTAGCTGAAGAAAAAGAACAGTCTAAAACACAAGAAGATATATATGCTGAAGAAAGTATTTATACTAAATTTACATCAAACAAAGATACTGCCTTATTTCCTGCATGGCATGCAGCATCATGGAAAGATAAACTTAAATTATTAGATAAATTTGATGATGATCGATTAGTAGGTTTTGGAAAAAAAATCATATATCAAGAGGCACCCGAAGTTCTACCCGAGAGCATGCATAGAACAATAAAACGAGAAATTGCAAAGCGAATTTTGAGTGAAAAGAAAGAAAAATGGTGGACAATTCCAACGCTCTACACAGAAATTGATACTCTCAGAGAAAAATATACTAATGAGAATGATAAGGAAAAGCTATCACTACTAGACGAGTTTAATGAATATGCAATGTCAATACAGAAAAAGTATGAAAATGTTTAATGTGGATAATTTTAACATTTCTCTTTTAACTATTGATTAAAAAAATTTTTATTTATATAAAATTCTAATGGCAACATTAAAAGTTACAGACGAAATATTTGAAGAACAAGTTTTAAAAAACGATAAACCCGTTTTAGTAGATTTTTGGGCCGAATGGTGTGGGCCATGTAAAATGGTTGGACCAATTTTAGAGGAAATTTCAGAGGAGATGGCAAATGATATTGTCATTGCAAAACATGACATAGACTCAGAGCCTAACATGCCTACTAAGTACGGTGTTCGTGGAATTCCTACAATGCTTTTATTTAAAGGTGGTGAATTAAAAGCAACCAAAGTTGGAGCCACTCCAAAGAGTGACATTGTGGCTTTTATAAAAGAAAATATTTAATTTTTATTAAGTAATTCTCCAGCAAGATATAAAGACCCGGTTATCATTATCAAATCATCTTTTTCTGGACTTAGGGACAAAAGAGCTTCTTCAATAGATTTTTTGTAACTTACATTAAGATATTTATTTAATTTTTCCTTTAAATCTATTCCTTTGATAGCATTTGGTTGGTTAGGAATATCAATTGTTGTTATGGAAGATATATTATTAAAATTGCTTATATATTCTTCGTGATCTTTATTAGACATCATTCCAAGAATTAAATGCTTTTTACAATCAAGAGTATTTAAATATTCATTAAGAGCTTTTGCACCTAAAGGATTATGTGAGCCATCTAAATATAATCTATTATCCTTACAAATATTTTTAAGCTTTCCAGATTTAATTTCTTGAAGTCTTGCAATACTTTTTATCCTAGTAATACCTTCTTTAATATTTTCATCTTTTACTCCTAGTTGTAAATTTCTTACTGTAGCAACAGCTGTCGCACAATTGTCAATTTGAAAATTACCTAATAGGTTTGGTTTTGGTAATTTTAAACCACCATATTCATCTTCATAATAAATAAAATCATTCTCATTTAATGAATAATTAAAATCATCTTTATAAATGATTTTTTTTGATTGATTATTATTAATTGTTTTTTTTATTAAATTTAATGTTTCATCTGAGCTTTGTTTGCTAACTACAATAGTAGAATTTAGAAGGGACGAGGTTTTTTCATAAACAATTTTTTTAATATTTTGCTCTTTTTTTGGTAACCAATCTAAATGATCTAAACCTATTGAAGTAACAATACTAGATAAATTATTATCAATAATATTTGTTGCATCAAATCTATGAAATAGACCACTTTCTATAATATTTATTTTGTCTTTGAATTTACTTGCATGATAAAAATATGCAGCAGTTAATATTTCGAAGTAAGTTATTTGTTCTCCATTATTAACATTTTCAACCTCTATTAATAACTTAGACAAGTTATCGTCAGATATTTCTTCGTTATTAAAAATAAATCTCTCATTAATTTTTTGAATATGTGGACTAGTATAAATATTACAATCTATATTGGCTGTTTTCAAAATCGATCTTACTGCCTGTATAGTTGAATACTTTCCATTTGTTCCAACTACAGATATGTATTTTAATTTTTTTTGAGGATCACCTAATTTTTTACAAAGATTTTTAATTCTATCTAGACTTAGGTCGATTTCTTTAGGATGCAGCTTTTGCAAGCGGTTCAATATTGTCTGAAGTTTCATTTATTTGCTTTTCATTTACCGCATTATCTTTTTTTAACAATATTGATAATAGTAAGCTTATTTCGCTTTTTAAATCTTTTCGTTCAACAATTCTGTCGACAAATCCATGCTTTTCGACAAACTCAGATGTTTGAAAGTCTGAACTAAGTTCTTCTTTAACTGTTGCTTGTATAACTCTTTTTCCCGCAAAGGCTATTAAACAACCAGGTTCAGCAAAATGAATGTCACCTAACATCGCGAAAGATGCAGTAATTCCACCAGCCGTTGGATCTGTGAAACAAACTAAATAAGGAAGATTATTTTTTTTAAGTTCATTAATAGCAAGGGTAGTTCTTGTCATATTTGCAAGTGCAATAGGAGACTCAAACATTCTTTGTCCTCCACCACAAGGAAAGAAAACAAATGGTGTTCGATTGTCAATAGCGTGTTGAACACCATAAATAATTGCTTCGCCCTCAGCCGCACCAACAGAGCCACCAATAAAATCAAAATTGATAGCTCCTGCTGTTACTTCTACTCCATTTATTCTTCCTTTAGCAATCATCACAGCTGAATTCTGATTAGTTTTCTTTTGTGCAGATTTTAATCTATCTTTATATGACTTGGTATCGATCCATTGAAGTGGGTCTTCTGCTGGAATTGGTGTATCAATTATTTCGTATGCATTTTTTCCAAAAATAATATCAAATCTTTGTCGACAATTAATTCTATGATGTTTACCACACGAGTTACAAACCCATAAATTTTCTTCAAGATCTTTCTTTAATATTGGGCCTTTGCAACAACTGGTCCAGTCAGAGTTTGCTATATCTTCTTTTGATGGTCTTTTTTTTAAAACTCGTTTAATTTTTTCACCAAAACTTAAAGCTTTTGTAATCCAGTTCATAGAATTTTATTTTTTAATTTTTTTACTAGCTTACTTACATTTGTGACAGGATTTTGTCTACGCTTTAAACTCTTGCTAATTTCCTTACAAATAGCACTTCCAACAACTAATCCATCTGCAGATTTGAGTTTACCAATTGTTTTTTCTGTGATTCCAAAACCAATAACAATTTCTTTTTTTGGATCTATTTTTTTTATTTTATTATAATTTTTTAATATATCACCAGGTGAAACTTTAAGTTTACCACCTGTTGTGCTCAACATAGAAATAAAATAATTCATAGGATGAGAGTCTTTTATAATTTTTTTGAGCCTAATTTTTGTTGTTGTTGGTGATAAAAGCTGAATAAAATAGATAGATTTTTTTTTACATTTTTTTGCAAAATCCTTATTTTCTGGCCAAGGTAAATCCACAACTATTAATCCATTTACTCCAGATAACTTACATTTATTCAAAAACTTATTTTCACCATATTGAAAAATCATATTATAATACCCCATTAAGATAACAGGTTTATTTTTATCAAACTTTTTGAAATCTTTAACAATTTTGAAAATATCATTTACTTTAATTCCATTTTTGATTGCTCTATATGCACTTGTTTGAATTTGACTTCCATCTGCTACAGGGGTGTTGTGTGGCACTCCTACTTCTAAAATATCTGCATTTTTAGAAATTGACTTTAATATGTTTAAAGATTGTTTTTTTGAGCTATCACCAGCAACGGTATAAGTTAGTAAAGCAGGCCTATTTTCTTGTTTTGCTTTTATAAATGCTACGCTAATTGGATTTAACATATTTTTTTCCTAATCTTTTCTCTAAAATTCCCCGGTCCTTGTAAGCATCACCACAACTGTTGACTACTACGATCGTATCCTTGCTCAATTTTTTAGACTCAGATATTGCAACAGCGAATGCGTGGCTCGGTTCAAGAGATGGTCTTAATTTTTCAAATTTTGTAACAAGTTTGTAAGCATTTAATGCTTGTTCATCACTTGCAGCAGTATATCTAGCTCTCTTTGTGTCTTTTAAAAAACAATGAAGCGGAGAAATTCCAGGGTAATCCAAACCTGCTGAAATAGATTCTGTTTCTTCTATTTGCCCATCTGAGTTTTGATTAACATATTGGGCTGCACCATGTAGAATTCCAATTTTAGAACCATAAGTTAAAGGCGCTGCATGTTTTTTACTTTTTGCAGGTCCTCCAGCCTCTACGCCAATAAATTCACACTGCTTTTTATCATAATCCATAAACTCATTCCAAAACCCAAAACTCGAACTTCCACCACCCACACAATTGTAAAGTTTAAGTTTTTTTGGAATTGATCCAAACTCATTTATTAATTGAACTTTTAACTCTCTTGAAATTTGACTAGTACTCCATCCGCAAATACGAACAAAAACAGCTGGCCCTACTGTGCTTCCAACGCACATAGCTGTAGTATCACAATTAGCAACCCAGAACCTCATACACTCTGAAACAGCATCCACAAGCGTTTGACTTCCTGAATAAACCGGAATTACTTCGGCACCATTTTTTTTCATCGCTTTTACATTTGGTTGTTGTCTTACAATATCTTTTGCACCCATAAAAATTTTACATTTAAGACCAAACTTTTTTGCAGCCATACTTAACATTTTACCCGCATATCCCGCGCCTGTGTCCCCACATATAACTTTTTTACCAGAGCGTTTTGCAAGTAAACAATGGACAGTTGCGTTGTAGATTTTATGTGCCCCACCATTTGCATCTGAAACAACTTTAGACCAAATTTGAGCTCCACCCACATGTTTCGTTAAATTCTCTAATTTAATAAATCGAGTAGGTACACCAACCCAATTTTTAAAATATTTATCTCTTTCTTGTATAAATTTTTTATCTTTTTTAAGTTTGTTAAATAGCACTTCTAAATCTTCGATAGGTTTTTTTAATGTTTCGGGAACAAAGTTTCCTCCAAATTTACTTCCCCAAAACCCAAGTTTATTACCTTGATCTATTACAGGAATT
>CACNAX010000021.1 GCA_902618565.1 uncultured Pelagibacteraceae bacterium | reverse complement strand
TGCAACTTCATCAGGCACAAATTCTCTTGCAAGTGAGGCGATAGCATTAGCTGCCGCAACTTTCATTTCTTCATTAATAGTTTTTGCTCTAACATCTAATGCTCCCCTAAATATGTAAGGAAACCCAATTAAATTATTTACTTGATTTGGATAATCGGATCTACCTGTTGCTATAATTGCATCATTTCTCACTTCTTCTATATCTTCTGGTTTAATTTCAGGATCTGGATTTGCGCAAGCAAATATAATTGGATTTTTCGCCATTTTTTTAACCATACTCTTTTTAACAACACCTGCTGCAGATAAGCCTAAAAATACATCTGCATTTTTCATCGCATCGTCTAAACTTTTATCCTTTGTTTCTACTGCAAATTCTTTTTTCCAAGAATTAATATCTTTTCTATTTTTATTTATTACACCCTTTGTATCCAACATCTTAATATTATTTTTTGGAATACCAGTGCTTCTAAATAACTTTGCGCATGCCATAGCTGCAGCACCTGCACCATTAATCACTATTTTAATTTTTTTTAAGTTTTTTTTTGCAATATCAACTGCGTTAATTAGTGCAGCTGTTGTAATGATTGCAGTTCCATGTTGATCATCATGAAACACAGGAATATCTAGAATTTTTTTTAATTCTTCTTCAATTATAAAACAGTTTGGAGCTGCAATGTCTTCAAGATTTATACCACCAAAACTTTTTGCGATATGCTTTATTGAATTAATTATCTCTTTTGTATCTTCTGTGTCTATTTCTAAATCTATAGAGTCTATATCTGCAAATCTTTTAAATAGAACAGCTTTTCCTTCCATCACTGGTTTTGATGCTATCGCACCCAAATTTCCTAGCCCTAATATTGCTGATCCATTACTAATTACTGCAACTAGATTTCCTTTAGTAGTATATTCATATGCCAACTCAGGGTTATCGGCTATTGCTTTTACAGGAGCCGCAACACCAGGAGAATAAGCTAAGGCCAGATCTCTTTTTGTAGTTACGGGCTTAGATGAAACGATCTCTATTTTGCCAGATTTATCATTAGTATGAAAATCTAAAGCTTCTTTATCAGAATAATGTTCAATTTTGTTTTTTTTCATTATTTGTTTAGATATACAAAAGGATTAAGTTAGTAATATGATTTATGAATTTAATTAAGTCAACAGGCACGTTTAGTCTGTTTGTTATACTAAGCAGAATATTAGGATATATTAGAGACTTTTTTATAGCTATTTATCTTGGTTCAGGGCCGATTGCTGATGCATTCTTCGTAGCATTTAGAATACCAAACACCTTTAGAAGATTGTTTGCAGAAGGTACTTTTAATGCAGCATTTGTTCCATCTTACACATCCGAACTTTTGTCTAGTAAAAAAAAAGCTCTAAAATTTGCAAACTCAGTATTTAATTTATTGGTTCTTGCACTTTTAAGTCTAACAATACTTATCGAGATTTTTATGCCAAACTTTATAAAATTGATCGCTCCTGGCTTCTCAGATATAGATGAAAAGTTCAAGTTAGCAGTTGATTTAACAAGAATTACTTTTCCATTCTTACTTTTTATAAGTTTAGCCTCTTTTTTTTCAGCAATTTTAAATTCTCACAACAAATTTGCCGTCGCAGCCGCAGCCCCACTTTTTTTAAATATAATATTAATAATATGTTTCCTTTTTATAAAAAACGATACTGATTTAGTTTACTATTTAAGTTATGCAATAACCTTTGCAGGAATTATACAATTTATATTTTTAATTATTTTTACTAGAAAATATTTTTATCCAAGTTTTAAATTCAATTTTCAAATAGATAATAAAATAAAATTTTTTTTTAAAAAACTCTTGCCCAGTATATTTTCGTCTGGCGTTACTCAAATTAATATATTAGTTGGTACAATAATTGCCTCTTTCCAAGCAAGTGCTGTTTCATATTTATATTATGCAGATAGGATATACCAGATAAACTTAGCAATATCAGGGATTGCAATCGGTATAATTATTTTACCTAACTTGAGCAGATATGTTAAGAGTAAAAACAAAGTAAAATTGGAAATTTTACAAAATAAGTCTTTGGAGTTGAGTTTATTTTTAAGTCTTCCAGCTACCCTAGCATTAATTATTGCTTCTGAAGAAATTGTTTCCGCACTTTTTGGTTATGGATCTTTTAATGAAGAAAGTGTTAAAAATTCAGCTCTTGCATTATTTTATTTTGCATTAGGCCTACCTGCATTCTCAATGATAAAAATATTTTCAAGTTTTATATTTGCCAGAAATGATACAAAAACACCCTTTTACTTTTCATTGATTTCTGTAATTTTGAATATTGTTATTAGTGTATCTTTATTTAGTAAAATAGGTTTTATTATAATTCCTATAGCGACAACTATTTCTTCGTGGTTGAATGGTTTCTTGCTAATGGTATATGCCCTAAATAAAAATTATTTTAATTTCAATAACTCATTTTTTATACAACTTTTTAAAATATCAATTTCAAATTTAATTTGTTTGGGATTGTTTAAAATATTAATAAATTATTTTGGCAATTATTTTATATTTATAAATAGTTACAAATTTTTAGCAATTATATCATTAGTTCTTTTAACATTTGCTTTTTATTTATTGATTTCAATACTCATTAAGGCCTTTAAAATATCTGATATTAAATTAAACTATTAAATTATGTCTAAAAAAATTTTTTCTGGAGTTCAACCAACTGGAAATTTACATCTTGGCAATTACATAGGTGCAATAAAAAATTTTGTTGATTTACAAAACAATAAAGATAATAGATGTATTTTTTGTGTCGTTGATCTTCATGCCATTACTGTAATGCAAGATCCGATAGAGTTAAAAAATAATATTAGAGAAACAGCAGCAGCATTCATCGCAAGCGGTATTGATCCAAAAAAAAGTATAATATTTAATCAGTCTTTAGTTCCTGCGCATTCAGAGGGCTCTTGGATTTTAGGATGTGTAGCCAGAATGGGATGGCTTAATAGAATGACGCAATTCAAAGAAAAAGCCGGAAAAGATAAGGAAAAAGCCAGTGTTGGTTTATATATTTATCCTATTCTAATGGCCTCTGATATTCTTTTATACGACGCTACTCATGTACCGGTTGGAGATGATCAAAAACAACATTTAGAACTCTGTAGAGATATAGCTCAAAAATTCAATAACGAATATAAATGTCCAGATTTCTTAAGACCTCCTGAACCTCTAATCCAAAAACATTTTTCAAGAATAATGAGTTTGAAAGATGGTTCAAAAAAAATGAGTAAGTCAGATAGTGCTGAAGGCAGTAGGATTAATCTAACAGATAACGAGGATCAAATTATAAACAAAATAAAAAAAGCAAAAACAGATAATGATACTTTGCCTGGAAAAGAAGATGGACTTAAAGGTAGACCTGAAGCAGAAAATTTGATGGGTATTTACTCAAGTTTAAGTAATCAAAATATTACTGATACATTAAATGAATTTGAAGGAAAAAATTTTTCTGATTTAAAAAATAAACTATCTGAAATAATTGTGGCTAAGTTGTCCCCTATATCAAAAGAAGTACAAAAACTGTTGTCAGATAAAAATTATATAGATCAAATTTTAAAAGATGGAGCAGTAAAAGCAGAGGATATTTCTTCTAAAAAGGTTAAAAAGATTAAAGAAATAGTTGGTTTTTAATCATTTAATATTTTGAAATAAACATTATATAAAACGTATGTTTATACAAACTGAGAATACACCAAACCCGAATTCATTAAAGTTTTTGCCTGGTAGAAAGGTATCTAATAATGGCCCTTTAGAAATTTTGAAACAAGAAGATACAAACAATTTACTAATAAAGAACTTATTGCAAATAAATGGAGTGACTGGAGTATTTTTAGGAGAAGATTTTTTTTCGATCAATAAAGAAGAAAATAAAAATTGGGAAGATATTCAGCACATTGTCATATCATATGTAAATGAGCATTACGCAAATGGTAATACCTGCATTATCGATAAAACTGATGAAGATGACCAACACAAAAATTATTCAGAAATTGAAAAAAAAATAATAAGTGTTCTAGATTCTAAAATCAGACCTGCCGTTGCAAGAGATGGCGGAGATATAAAGTTCCAAGAATTCAAGGATGGAAAAGTTAAAGTTTTGTTAAAAGGTAGTTGTTCAGGCTGTCCATCTTCAACTCTTACTTTAAAAAAAGGTGTGGAAAACTTACTTTGTCATTACATTCCTGAAGTTAAAGAAGTTTTAGCTGTATAATTAATTAATAATAATTATATTGAAATTAATGGTTAGACGTACAAAAAATAAAAGTATTAAACTCAAGCAAAAGAAAAATAATGTATTTAGATTTTCAGCAATTAGTATTTTTGTAATATTTTCATTCTTTTCCTTACCGACTGTAAGCAATTTTTTAGATAAAAATTTAAATTTCAAAAAATCTGTAATCTCAAATGCTGGTGTAAATTTTGACCAAGAACTAGACAAAAGAAAAAAATTCCTTGATGGAGAGAGAGAAACTAAAACGAATAAACTGAGTCTGAAAAATATTTTTGCTGATATTGATTTCTTCAGTACAGATGACGAGGGACAGAATTCAATAAGATTTGATGCAAGAACAATTGAGCAATTGTTTAAAGATACAAATTATAATCTTGAAAGAGTTAGAGAGACTAAGTTAGTAAATATAGGCAATAAAATCGATCATCTTCCAAAAGAGATTAAAAGTATTGAGAGTTCCAAAAAAAGAAAGAGACTATTTATTCAAATAGTTTTACCATTAATCGTAGAGGAGAACGCTAAAATTCGTCTTGATAGAAAAGAATTATTTAGAATATTGGCTAAGAATATAAACACGCAAAAAGAAAAGAATTGGTTAAAAGAAAAATTTAAACAATATGGTTTAAAAGATGGAGATTTTTATTCTCTGAAAGTTAGAATGGATGAAATACCTGTCTCTTTAGCACTTGCTCAAGCTGCTAAAGAAACTGGATGGGGGACATCTAGGTTTGCACAGGAAGGTAATGCATTATTTGGACAATGGACTTGGAATGGTGATGGCATTAGACCAGCAGGTGTAGATAAAGATGCAAAACACAAAGTTGCAAAGTTTGCAGTTCTTAAAGCATCAGTTAGAGCATATCAGCGAAATTTAAATACTCATAGTAGTTATATTGAATTTAGAAAAGAAAGAGCAATTCAGAGAGACAACGATGAAAAACTAGACAGCTTAAAGCTGGTTAACTATTTAGATAAATATGCGGAGACAGGGCAACAATACATTAACGTATTAAAACAAATTATAAAGCAAAATTCTCTTACGGATTTTGATGATGTAAATGTAATGCCCACAAGCAATAAGACTAAAAAATTAATTTAATTTTGAACAAATTGGAAACCTGAAAATCTCCACCCATTTTCATCTTTTAAAGAACAGTTAATCCTTCCTCTTCTTTCAATAAATTTCTCTGAAAAATTAATATTTAATACATTGTCGATTAAGACAATTTTTGTTTTTCTCCATTTTGATCCTTCATTTGAAAAGCAATTAATATTTTCTAAATTTTTTTGATCTTCGAAAAACTCTATCATCATTTTAGGTGGGTTTTCTCCATCATTCATAAATTTGTTTTCAGGTTTAATAATTTTATACTGAAGTGGCAAATAAGATATTACTTCTTTAAATCTTTTTATTTCTCCATATTTTTCGTTTATAGGGAATCTCGGTAGTTCATATCTATCTTTGTTTACATCAATAACACCTGAATGTTGACCAAATGCAAATTCAAAATTGTTTGAAATATAATTTTTCTGTTCTAAATTATACTCACCAAAGGGATAAGAAAAATAAATTGGATTATAACCTAATTTATTTTTAAAAATTTTAATTGATTGCTCAATATCTTCTACAAACTTTTGAAAAGTAAATTTAGTTAAATAATCGTGTGAATGTGAATGGTTACCAATGTATGCAAAGTTCTCTTTTTCTATTTCTTTTATTTGGTCCCAACTCATATATCCTTTATTCCCAACTGCCTCTGTTGAGACAAATAAAATAAAAGGAATTTTTTCATCTTTTAAGATTGGCCATGCATTTTCATAAAAAGACGTAAATGCATCATCAATAGTTAATAAAATTTTTTTTTGTTCCTTAACCTTTTTAAAACTTATTGAAAGTTCACCAGGATTATAAAAATTTAAATTATTTTCTTTTATTAAATTAATATGTTTTTTAAATATATCTAATCTTATATTTGTTGATGGATACTTATTTTCCTCAAATCTGTGATACATAATTGCCAAAACACCTTGTTCATCTTTAAAATATTTTTTATTTACTACTTCAGCTTTAACGTTTAAAAAAATAATAAAAAAAATGAATACTTTAGTTATTAACGCTGCAGATGATAAAATTTTATTTTCTCTCATAACCAACTTAGAATCTTATACTACCACCCATATAAACAGTAGAGAAAATTTTGATAAAATAATGATATTAATTTTGAATTTTCTTAAAGTACATGATTCAAATTTAGATAAAATAAGTGAAATATTTGTAAATCAAGGTCCCGGTAAAATCTCAAGTATCAGAAATTCGATAGCAATTGCTAAAGGCATTGCTATTGCAAAAAATATTGATTTATATGGATTTTTGAGCGAACAATTAACAGATAAAGATGTAGGTCAGTTAGTAAAAATTGATAAAAAAAATTTTACAAATATTAATTTGATTAAACCCCTTTACTCGAGTTAAAATAAATTATGTTAGAAACTATTGAAGAAAAATGTCAAAAAAATGGAGTCAAACTCACAGATCAAAGAAGGATAATTGCTAGAGTAATATCCGAATCTAAAAAAACGTATGGAGAGTCTGACCACCCAGATGTTGATGAATTATATAATAGAGTTTCTCAAATAGATTCTAAAATTAGCATTGCTACAGTTTATAGAACCGTTAAGCTTTTTGAAGAAGCGGGTATATTAACGAAGCATGATTTTAAATCTGGAAAGGCGAGATATGAATTAAATGATGATCATAATCATTTAATTGATATAAAAACTGGAGAAATAATAGAATTTGTTGACGAAGAGATTGAAGAATTACAAAAAAAAATCGCTGATAAGTACGGCTATAAGCTCGTTGATCATAAATTAGAGCTATACGGAATCAAAAAAAAGTAATTAATGCGTAAAAAGGTTTTTATAAAGACATTTGGTTGTCAAATGAATGAGTATGACTCTAACAGGATATACGATGCTGTTAGGGCTATAGGTTATAATAAAACTGAAAATCAGGATGAAGCTGATTGTTATATTTTAAACACTTGTCATATTAGAGATAAAGCTAAAGATAAAGTTTATCATGAGATTGGAAGAGTTAAGAAATTATACAAAGATAAAAAAAAACCAATTATGGTAGTTGCAGGTTGTGTAGCTCAAGCCGAAAATACAGAGATGCTAAATAGAGAAAAATATGTAGATCTAGTTATAGGTCCACAAGCCTACCAAAAGATAAATAATCTTTTAAAGAATTTTGAGGAAAAAAATAAAGTTGAAGAAACAGAGTTTGATTCAGTTTCTAAGTTTAGGTACTTTGATAATATTAAAAACAATAATACCGATGTTTCATCTTTCTTAACGATACAAGAGGGTTGTGATAAGTTCTGTCACTTTTGTGTTGTTCCTTATACAAGGGGACCAGAGTATTCTAGACCATTCAAAAGCATTATTGATGAAGCTGAGAGATTGATAAAGAACGGATCTAGAGAAATTACCTTTCTTGGCCAAAATGTAAATGCATATTCTTATATAGATGGATCTAGAGAGTACCGACTGTCAGATCTTATTAACACACTTAGCAAATATGACGAAATAAGTAGAATTAGATATACCACATCTCATCCAAGAGATATGACAGATGATCTTATTGAATGTTACAAAAATTCAAAAAAATTAATGCCTTTTGTCCATCTACCAATTCAAAGTGGTTCTGACAGAATATTAAAAATGATGAACAGAAAGCATACTGTAAATTATTATTTAAATATTTATGAAAAATTAATCAAAATTAATCCTGATATAAAATTTTCTAGTGACTTTATTATTGGATACCCTGGAGAAACAGAGAATGATTTTAAAGAAACTTTAAATTTAGTTAATAAAATTAAATTTATAAATTCATTCTCTTTTATTTTTAGTCCAAGACCAGGAACAAAGGCTGCTAGATTAGAGATAACTGATAAAGATAAACTTAAAAATAGGCTTATAACTATTCAAGACAAGTTATTTAGTAATCAAATAGAATTGAATAAATCTTTTGAAGGCAAAACGTTAGAGGTGCTTGTGGAAAATAAACTTAAAAACCAAAACAAATATTTTGGACGAAATAAATTTTTAAATTCAGTAATTTTCGATGGTAATGAAAGTCATATTGGTAAAATAATTAAAGTTAATGTCGAAAAAAGTAATCAAAATTCTTTATTTGGTAAAGTAATAGATGAAATGAAAGCAGCATAATTTGAAAAATTTTGCAAAATCAAAAATTAATCCTGATCTAAAATACGTATATTCAGAAAACAATGCCTTAAGTATTGTATTTCAAAGTAATGAATTACTTTTAGGTGTATTAGGAGAATTTAATAATAACTTAAAAGAATTAGAAAAAATTACAAATACTAGCATTTACTCTAGAGGAAATTCAATTTTATTAAAAAATACTCCTGAAAAAAATGAACTAATAAAGAATGCAATTCAATTTCTTGTAGATCAATTTTTAAATAATGGATCATTAGAAAAAAAGGATATAGAATCATCTGTAAATAAATTTATGATTGATGAAAAAGTTACAAATAAAAGTGGAAATGTAGAATACATAATAAAAACTCCAAAGAAATCTGTAATACCAAGATCAGAGAAGCAAAAAAATTATATAAGGGCTTTAAAAGAATCAGATATTGTTATTTCTGCAGGACCAGCGGGAACTGGTAAAACTTTTTTAGCCGTCGCAGTTGCATTAACAATGTTACTTGAAAAAAAAATAGAACGTATAATTTTATCTAGACCAGCAGTAGAAGCGGGAGAAAGATTAGGTTTCTTACCAGGAGATATGAGAGAAAAAGTTGATCCTTACTTAAGACCTCTTTACGATTCATTGTATGACTTATTAGATTTCGAAAAAATTCAAAAAAAAATTGAAGTTGGAGATATTGAAATTGCACCACTTGCTTTTATGAGGGGAAGAACTTTAAAAAACTCTTTTGCTATTCTTGATGAAGCACAAAACGCCACTGATACTCAAATAAAAATGTTCTTAACAAGAATTGGTGAAAATTCTAAAATAGTCATTAACGGTGATCCTTCCCAAATAGACTTACCCAATAAAACAATGTCAGGTTTAAATAGATCAAAAAAATTACTTGGTCATTTAAAGGAGATATCTGTAGTAGATTTCGATCATACAGATGTTGTGCGACACCCACTAGTTTCCAAGATAGTCAAGGCTTATTCTGATAAAAATTCAGATTAATGATTAAGGCTAACATAGTTATAGACAAAAAAATTTGGGAAAAAAAATTAAAAAAACCAGAAATTTACTTCAGAAAGAAGTTAAACAAATTATCTAAATTAAGCACCTTAAAAAATAAAAACCAAGAATTTACAGTGATGCTTACTAATAGTAAAAAAATGAAAGATTTAAATTCAAAGTTTAGAAATAAAAATGTTTCAACAGATGTGCTTTCTTTTCCCCTAAAAATTAAATTAAAAAATAAATTATACTTAGGAGATATAGCAATTTCTTTTGAAATAATTAATAGAAGAGCAAAATCATCTAGCTTCGATCATGAATTAGATAAAATGTGGATACACGGTTATTTACATCTTTTAGGACATGATCATAAAAAAAATAAAGATTATTATTTAATGAAGAAAAAAGAAAATTTAATATTTAAAAAATTGAATAAAATAAATTGAAATCCTTTTTAGAAAATAAAGCGTTCCTATTTTTAATATGTTTAATTTTAGGTATACTAACATCATTTAGTTTACCCCCTTACAATTTATTTTTTATTAATTTTTTAACATTTCCAGTATTACTTTACATATTAGTTAATTATGTTGATAAAAAAACTATTTCATTTTTTGTTGGTTGGATCTTTGGATTTGGTTATTTTATTTCAAACATTTATTGGATTACAAATTCTTTGACATTTGATTTAAATTTTAAATTTATTATTCCGTTTGCATTAATATTAATCCCTCTATTTTTAGGAATATTTTATGGTTTAGTTACTTTTCTATGCAATTTTTTTAATTTGAAAAATAAAATCTCTTCAATTTTAATCTTTTCAATTTTTTTTGGAGGAATTGAGTTTCTAAGAAGTTTTATTTTTGGTGGTTTTCCATGGAATTTAGTAGTTTTTAGTCTTTCAAATAATTTACATTCTTTACAAATTTTATCTTATATAGGCACTTATTCATTAAATTTATTATCAATAACTATATTTTTATCACCAGTAATAATTTTTTTTAAATATAAAACCTCAACTAAGTTTATAATTTTTAGTCTTAGTTTAATTTTAGTAGTAATCAATTTTTTATATGGAAATTTGGTTATTAAAAATTTTGAAAAAAAAGAATATGATAACTTAAGTTCTATTATTCGAGTTGTATCCCCAAATATACCCATCGAAAGATTCTTATCAAATCAAGATACTGAAAAAAGTATTAATGAATTGATCAGTTTAAGTGACCCACATAACCTCAAAAAAACGATATTTATTTACCCAGAGGGAATTATTACAAGTATATATTTAAGAGATCTAAAATTTTTCAAAAATATTTTTAAAGAAAACTATAATATTAACCATAAGGTCATATTAGGTATTAATAGTATCAGCCAAAATAAAATTTATAATTCTCTAATAGTATTAAATAACGAGACAGAATTATTATATAAGTATAGTAAAAACAAACTTGTTCCATTTGGAGAATTCTTACCTTTTGAAAATTTCCTTAAAAAAATAGGTTTAAAAAAAATAACTCAAGGATATCAATCATTTTCAGCTGATGATAAAAGAGAAATTTTGGAAATCAATCAATTAAAATTTATCCCACTTATATGTTATGAAATTATTTATTCAGGAAAAATTAATCCAAATAAAAATTATTATGATTTTATATTAAATATTTCTGAGGATGGTTGGTTTGGAAAAACTATTGGACCTGAACAACATTTGACTCACTCAATATTTAGATCAATTGAAGAAGGTAAAAATGTTATAAGGTCAACAAATAATGGAATATCTGCTTTTGTTAATCCTAAAGGTCAAATTATTAAACAAATTACAGAAAAGGGATATTTTGATGTTAAAAAAATCAAACGTGTTAATAAAACTTATTTTGCTAAATACGGTAATAAGATCTTCTTTTATTTTGTTCTAATTTATACTACTTTCATTGTGATTTTAAAAATAAGGGAGAATAAATGAAGAAAGATTACTTATTTACTAGCGAGTCAGTATCCGAAGGTCATCCAGACAAAGTTTGCGATAGAATTTCAGATATGGTTGTAGATACATATTTGGCAGCAGAACCTCAATCAAGAGTTGCTTGTGAAACTTTAACAACAACAAATAAAGTTGTATTAGCTGGTGAAGTAAGAGGTCCAGAAATTACAAAAGAGGATTTAATAGAAAAAGTAAGACATTGTATTAAAGATATAGGTTATGATCAAAAGGGATTTACTTGGAAAGAGGCAACTTCAGTTGAAAGTCATTTACATGCTCAATCTTCTGATATTGCAATGGGAGTAGACTCATCTGGAAATAAAGATGAAGGTGCGGGTGACCAAGGAATTATGTTTGGTTATGCTTGTAATGAAACCGATGTCCTTATGCCAGCTCCAATACATTATTCTCATAAAATATTAAGACTTATGGCACAGGATAGAAAATCTGGAAAGTTAAAAAATATAGAACCAGACTCAAAAAGCCAAATAACAATTGAATATAAAGATGGAAAGCCATCATCAGTGAAATCAGTAGTAATATCAACCCAACACTCACCTGATGTAAATCAAGCTCAAGTTAGAGATTTAGTTAAACCTTACATTGAAAGATCAATACCAAAAGAATTATTAAGTTCATTAGATGATAATGAAATTTATGTAAATCCAACTGGAAACTTTGTTATTGGAGGTCCTGATGGTGATAGCGGTTTGACAGGTAGAAAAATTATTGTCGATACTTATGGTGGAGCAGCTCCCCATGGTGGTGGCGCATTTTCAGGAAAAGATCCAACTAAAGTAGATAGATCGGCAGCTTATGCATCAAGATATTTAGCAAAAAATGTGGTTGCATCCAAAATTTCTGAAAAATGTTTGATTCAATTGGCTTATGCAATTGGGGTATCTAAACCTTTATCAATTTACGTAGATTTATTTGATAATGATGATGAAAAAAATAAGCATGTGGAGAAACTTATACATGAAAATTTTGATTTAAGTCCAAGAGGAATAAGAGAAATGTTAGGCTTAAATAAACCCATTTATGAAAAAACAGCTGCCTATGGACACTTTGGAAGAATTCCAGATGATGAGGGTTCATTTTCGTGGGAAAAGACAGATAAATCAAACGTATTTATTAAGTAAATAAAGTTGAATATTAAAAAAAAATAAATATATTCCATACACATTATTGAATATTCAAAATGGGCTTCGGCCCATTTTTTTTTAGGTTAGATAAAAATGTTAAATAGAAGAGCAGATAAATTAGAACTGATAAGAATTGCTGAAGCAGTAGCTTTAGAAAAGTCTATTGATAAAGAGTTGATAATAGGCTCAATGGAAAGTGGTATTGCAAAGGCAGCTAAATCAAAATTTGGATCTGAAAATGAAATCAAAGTTGAAATTGATAGGGAAAGTGGAGAAATTGGAATATTTAGAAAACTAGTCATTGTAGAAAATCCTGAAAATTCTAATTTGGAAATTACTATTGATGATGCGGTGAAGCTCAACGATAAAAATCAAGGAAAAAAATTGGGAGATGAAGTACTTCAACCTTTGCCGTCATTTGATTTTGGCAGAATAGCTGCACAAACTGCAAAACAAGTAATTAGTTTTAATGTGAGAGAGGCAGAAAGAGAAAGACAATATAATGATTTTAAAGATAAAATTGACACAATTTTAAGCGGTATAGTCAAAAGATTAGAGTTTGGAAATGTAATTGTTGATCTAGGAAGAACCGAAGCAATAATTCAAAAAAATGAAATGATTCCAAGAGAAAATATAAAAGCAGGAGACAGAGTGAAAGCGTATTGCTTGGATGTAAGAAGAGAACCAAGAGGTCAACAAATATTTCTCTCAAGAGCACACCCTAAATTTATGGAAAAACTTTTTATTCAGGAAGTTCCAGAGATTTATGATGGTCTTATAGAAATTAAATCATCTTCCAGAGATCCAGGTAGTCGTGCAAAGATTTGTGTAAAGGCAATTGATACATCACTAGACCCAGTTGGAGCATGTGTAGGTATGAGAGGAAGTAGAGTTCAGGCAGTGGTTAATGAACTTCAGGGTGAAAAAATTGATATAGTAAATTGGTCAGAAGATCCAGCAGTTGTTGTTGCGAATGCACTATCACCCGCTGAAGTACAAAGAGTAAATGTTGATGACGAAGGAAGAAAACTTGATGTTATTTTAACAGAGGAAAATCTGAGTAAAGCAATTGGTAGAAGAGGTCAAAATGTGAGATTGGCAACTAAGTTGATGAACTACGAAATCAATATAATGACTGATCAAGAGGACTCTGAAAGAAGGCAAATAGAGTTCAGAGAGAAAACAGATAATTTTGTTAAGAATTTAGAATTGGATGAAACACTTGGTCAGCTGCTTGTTGCGGAGGGATTTTCATCAATAGATGATATAAAAGATAGCGATACAGAGGCCTTAATGAAGATAGAAGGTATAGAGGAAGAGACAGCAAAGGAATTAATAGAAAGAGCCAAAGAATTTTATCAAAAAGATCAAGAAGAAATAGGAAAAAGAATTAAAGATTTAGGATTAGAAAATAATTTAATTAATCATAAAGGCTTGACGCCAGGAATGTTAGTAACACTTGGCGAACAAAAAATACTAACATTAAATGATTTTGCAGATTTGGCATCTGATGAATTGACAGGCGGATACGACGTTGTCAAAGGTGAAAGAGTGAGAATTAAGGGATATTTAGAAGATTTTGCTCTTTCAAAAAAAGAGGCAGATGATTTAATAATGTCCGCAAGAGATATTGTGTATAAAGATTGAGAGATGAAAAATGGAAAAAAAAAAATTAAAGTTATCGATATCTGGAGCTTCCAAAAAAACAATAAATAGTATCGAACAAGCAAAATCTCAATCAAAAAATACCGTTGTTATTGAAAAAAGATCATCAAGGTTTGGAGGAAAACCAAATTTTTCTAGAGGGGCTAAATCAACAGAAAATAAGTCTCAAAGTGTTTTTATCCCAAAAAAATCAAATTTTTCAAAACTTCCATCTCCAATTACATCTGATTTTGAGAAAAGGAAATTAGCAGAGCAAAGAGCAACAAGAAGATTAAAAGGTGAGAACTCTCAAAAGGAAAATAAATCCAGTAAAATAGGAGGTAAAAAAAGAGAATTAAAACTTACAGTATCCAGAGCTTTAAGCGGAGATGATATTGGCACAAGATCTAGAAGTTTAGCCTCCTTGAAAAGAGCGAAGCAAAAAGAAAATAGATTATTAAACAAAGAGGAATCAAAAGAGAATTATAAACCAGTCAAAAGAAACATTAATATACCTGAAGTAATTACCATAAGAGAATTGGCAAATAGAATGGCTGAGCAGTCAAGCAGTATAATAAAACATTTAATGGGTATGGGAGTTACAGTAACAATTAATCATACAATTGATGCAGATACAGCAGAATATTTAGTTAAAGAATTTGGACATAATCCAGTTAAAGAAGAAAAAGCAGAGGAGATCTTAGAAAAAATTAAAGAAATTAAAACCCAAAATTTAAAAAGTAGAGCTCCTATCGTAACAGTCATGGGTCATGTAGATCATGGCAAGACATCAGTTTTAGATACTTTAAGAAAAGCAAATGTAGTTTCTGGAGAATTTGGAGGTATTACACAACATATCGGCGCATATCAGATAATACATGAAGAAAATAAAATAACTTTCATCGATACTCCTGGTCATGCAGCATTCACAGAAATGCGAGCTAGGGGATCAAAGCTAACAGATATAGTTATCCTCGTAGTTGCTGCTGATGACGGAGTAAAACCTCAAACAATAGAGTCAATAAAACATGCAAAAGCTGCCAAAGTACCAATTGTTGTTGCAATAAATAAGTGTGATCTTCCTGAAGCTGACCCTCAAAAAGTAAAAAATCAACTATTAGAATATGAACTCATAGCTGAAGATTTATCTGGAGATACATTAATGGTAGAAATATCTACTAAAACAAAACAAAACTTAGATAAATTAGTTGATAGTATTGTTTTACAAGCAGAAATATTAGACTTAAAAACAGATTTTGATACAGATGCAAAAGGTATTGTATTGGAGTCTAAAATAGATATTGGCAGAGGACCAATAGCAAATGTAATAGTTACAGCAGGAACACTTAAAAAAGGAGATTATTTTGTTAGTGGTTTAAAATGGGGGAAAGTAAGAGCATTAATAAATGATCAAGGAAAACAAATTGAAAAAGCAGAGCCTGCAACCCCAATTGAAATATTAGGTATCAATGGAGCTGCAAAATCAGGAGATGATTTTATTGTATTACAAAGTGAAAAAGAGGCAAAATCTCTATGTGATGCTAGAGTACAAGAATCAAAAGATAGCAAAAACTCATTTTCTTTCGTAACACAAGACTCAGCATTTAAAGATACATTATCAGAGGAACTTAATGTTATCATAAAATCTGATGTCCATGGCTCGTCTGAAGCTATAAAAAATGCAATAAATCAAATAAAACACGAAGAGGTAAAGCCAAAAATACTTTTATCAGATATTGGTATGGTTACAGAAACTGATGTTACATTAGCAAAAGCCTCAAATGCTGTAATTATCGCCTTCAATGTTAAACCTAGCAAAGAAGCTAAAAAAAGAGCTGATCAAGAAAAAATTTCTATATCTAGCTTTAATATTATTTATGAGGTTTTAGATTTTATAAAAAGTAAAATGTCTGGTCTATTAACTCCAGAAGTAGACGAAAAAATTGTTGGAACCGCAGAAATACTGGAAATATTCAAAGTGTCAAAAGTCGGTAAGGTTGCAGGCTCAAAAGTAACTGATGGAGAAATTACCCAAAATTCAAATGCAAGAGTAATCAGGGATGGAGCTATAATTTTTAATGGAAAAATTGGCTCAATATTTAGAGAAAAAAATCAAACTAATCAGGTTTCTGCTGGTTTAGAGTGTGGAATAACGCTTAAGGATTTTGTGGATTTCCAGAAAAATGATGTAATTGAAGTATACAATTCTAAAATAACTGAGAGAACGATATAATATGACAAACTTAGGAAAACCAGTTACTCAGAGACAATTAAGAGTTGGAGAAATGATCAAACAAGCTTTAGGAATGTTATTCATCAGAGATGAAGCCAAACTACCAAATTTATCTACTAAAGAGATAACAGTGACTGAAGTTAGAATGTCTCCAGATTTAAAAACAGCAAAAATTTTTGTAATGCCTCTAGGTGGAAAAGACGCCGAAGATGTTGTTGCTAAATTAAAAGAATTTTCATTTGTTATTAGAAAAGTCTTATCAAAAAAGATAGTGATGAAATTTTTACCAAAACTATTTTTTGTTAAAGATGACTCTTTTGATTACGCAGAAAAAATTGAAAATTTAAT
>CACNAX010000020.1 GCA_902618565.1 uncultured Pelagibacteraceae bacterium | reverse complement strand
ATATGAGAAGTTACCCATATAATGTCTCTCTCTATTAAACTTATTCTGGTTGAAGAAAAACTTGGTGACATAGAACTACCATAAGATCCATACCCATATAATAATAATTTTGCAGATCCATCTAATTTAGTTTTTTTATGTCTTGTTATAGTTATTGGAACCATTCTTCCATCATGAGAGGTACACTCTAATCTTTCAACTATGTAGTCATCAGAATTATGGCCACTAGGAATCTCTTGTTCTTTAACTAATTTTTTCTCCTTTGTTTTAAGATTGTATAGGTAAGTCCTTCCAGGAGTTTTTGGTGATGAATATGATAAATAAACGGTATCAGTATTTCTATCTCTTTGGGTTAACGATACACCAGGAACAATAACTTTTTCATCTGAAAAAAATATTTCTTCTTCTTCATCATTTTTTGGATTTCTTAATATTAATTTTGATAATGCATTAGAAGTTTCAGATCTTATAATCCAATCATTTAAAAAACTTAATCCTCCAATTAAAACCTCTTCTCGTGCAGGTATAAATGTTTCCCACTCCTTTTTTTCTAAATCATTTGTCTTTTCGATCTTAAAATCTTCTGCATCTTCATTTGTATGTTTATAGAAATTACCATTCCATGAATTAACAGAATATATTATCCCTCTTTTTCTTTTATCAATTAGTTTTGGTTTTGGAATTATTTCATCTGCTTTAAAATAATACTGTTCGGACGTATTATGATCAGATGACGTAATAAAAAAATACTTTTCGTCAGAGCTAAGACCTATTCCTACAGTAAATGCTTCACTTTCTTCTTTAAATATAAGAATATCTTTACTAGTAGGAGTTCCAATTTCATGCCTGTAAATTTCTCTTGGTCTGTGATTGTCATCAAGCTTAGAGTAAAAAATATATTTGTCATCTAAGCTAAATGTTATTCCACCACTTGTATTTTCAATTTTTTCACCAACTTGCTCTCGACTTTTAATATCTCTTATATGTATGGTGTAATATTCAGATCCTTTTAAATCTAATGAATAAGCTAGTAATTTATCATTATAGCTAACTTCTAAGTCGCCAAGCCCAAAATATTCTGTTTTAAGCTTTTCTTTTTCTAAATCACCATTCCAAATTTCTTCTATTTCATCAGAATCAATTTTTTTTCTTAACTTTATAGAATAATTTCCTTTTGTTGTTGTTTTTGTCCAGTAACTATATCTTACATCTTTAAACGGAAGAGACTCATCATCAAGTTTAATTCTTCCTTTAATCTCATCGAATAAAACTTTTTGAATTTCTTTTGTATCTGACATTTGATGACTAAAATAATCATTTTCATCTTCAAGATATTTTCTCACCTCTGGCAATAATTTTGAACTATCTTTCAATACTTCAAGTATATTTTCCTGATGTATCCAACTATAATCGTCTTCCCAAGTAACGTTGTGACAAGATTTTAATTCTGGTTTTTTTTTAAGCTGTGGTATTTTCATTTAAATTTAATTAATTTATGAATATTTTTTTTGCAATACTAATAATCTTTATAATTCTTTATATTTTACTCAATTGGTTTGCCAAAACTTCAACAAAAAAAATATCAAAATTTGTAAGAACATTTATTATAATTTCTTCAATATTGTTAGCGGTAATAATGGCATATGCAGGAAGATATATATTTTCCTTACCATTTATGTTGGCTATTTTGCCTTTAATTAAAACGAAAGCAGGTATTTCTTTATTTCAGCTATTTAGATTATGGGGACTTTTTAGAGTTTTAAAAAATTCTGGCAGATTTAATTTTAATCAATTTAATCAAAATATGTCATCTCAGAATATGAGTTTAGATGAAGCATATAGAATTTTAAATTTAGATCCCAAAAAAAAATATACAAAAGATGAAGTGATGAATTCTTATAAAAAAATTATGAAAAAAATTCATCCAGATAGAAGTCCAGAATTAAATAATATTGCTACTTTAGTGAACCAAGCTAAAGACACAGTCTTAAAATCAGTTGTTTAAGTATAACTTAGTATTGATTTGTACACTTGTTCGACCTTGATTAAATTTGGATCAATTTCACTTCCATGTGTAATATTATTAACATCGTATCCTTCAGGAATAATTCTAATATGATTAGGAGTATAATCCGTATATGCTTTTGGTGAGTCCAATAAAATCACAAGGCTTGGTTTGCCAGATTGTGATGAAATATGTGAACCAAATGAATCATTCCCCACATACATATCAGCAGAAGCTATAAAAGGTATTACTTCTGAGATATTTTTGTTACTAAGATCTGTAATATTGTCTCCTTCAACCTTATCCATTATTTCTTGAGCAATTAATTTTTCATTAGGACCACACAAAATAAAAAAATTAAATTTATTTAGTTTATTTAACTCATTTATTAGATTTGAGTAATTGTCAGTGCCCCATTTTGTTGTTGGACCTGAAGATCCAGCTCCTATTACAATGTTAAATTTTGATTTATCAAAATAAGTTGAGACACTTTTAAGTTTATTTTCATTTATGTGAATTTTTGTGTATGTTTGACATTTCTCTATGTTTAATACACTCGCAGTAAACTTTTGTGCTGCGTTGATTAAATGAAGATTTTTCTTTTTAAATAAAGGATAGTGATAAATATCTTTTATTCCAGCCAACTTACACGCGATGAATATTCTAGGACTTGGATAATAAATAAATATTTTATCAAAATTGTATTTTTTTATTTCCGATGAAAAACTAAATATATTTTTAAATTTATTATATTTTTTATCTATTACTATGACTTCTTTAATTTTAGGATCATCCTCTAATGCATCCAACAAATTATTGCATAATGTAAAAACTGTTATAGGTCCAAATTTTTTAGATAACTGATGCACATAACTTAGATGTAACAAATTTGCTCCAAGACCTATATAGCTAAGATAAACACAAATTTTCATAAGTATTTAGAATATATTTTTTTATTATTTTTTTCTTAAATCTATTCTATAATTATAGTCATATAATTAAGTTATGATTAATGGAATATATGCAGCTACATTGTCAGTATTAGACAAAAATCTGGCGCTAAATAGTGAAAAAACGATTAAATATGCTGAAAATCTGATCGACAAAGGTTGCCATGGAGTAGTTTTTTTTGGAAGTACTGGACAATCACAACTCATATCTCTTTCGGAAAAAATTCAATTAATCAATTTTTTACCAAAAAGTAATTATAGAGATAAATTTATAATTGGAACCGGTCTTAATTCGCTAGTTGATAATATTAATTTGTTAAAAATAGCCAAGTCAAATGGATTTAATAAATTTTTAATTATGCCCCCTGCCTATTATAAGTATAGCGATCACGATGTGATTAATTTTTACTCAAGAATAATAGATGAAATTAATGAATGTAAAATAATTTTATATAATTTCGAAAAACTCTCAGGATATAAATTTAGTATTGATTGTGTTGAAGAGCTAGTAAAAAAATTTCCAAGTCAAATAGTTGGAGTAAAAGACAGTTCTTATAATTTGTATGAAAATTTGAAAATAGATAATTTTTCAGTAATGCCAGGTTCAGAATCAAAATTATTGAAAGGACTTGAATTAGGTTGCTCTGGAATAATTACAGCAACAACAAATGTTACTTCAATTTTGGCAAGAGATGTTTACGATAAATTTCAAAATGGATCGGATCAATCTTCAAATGAAAAGTTGTGTTTAGTAAGAAGCATTTTCGATAAATTTAATTTAATCTCTGGATTACATACCTTCATGGCGCAAATTGATCAGGATTATCAGAATTTAATTCCACCATTGAAGTTATTAAATGAAAACGAAAAAAAAATATTTTTTGATGAACTTCAAAAGCTTGATTTTGACTTTAAGCACTTAAAAGCAGCATAATGAAACTTATAAATTTTTTAAATGATTTATTCAAAGAAGATGGCTTTATCTTAATAGATTATAATTCTAACAGATATGTTATAGGAAAGCCTTTGAAAGAAATTCCTATAGAATTACAATTGTTAGACAAAAGTTTGCATAAAAAATTACTTTTCTATCCTGATTTATATTTTGGTGAAGCATATACAAATGGCTCTTTAAGATTAAAAAATGGAACCTTGATGGAATTTCTTGATATAGCTTTTAAAAATATTGGAAGAGCAGATATTAATATTTATGGAAAGACATTAAATAAAATAAAGGGAACTTTAAAATATTTAACAAGTTTTAATAAAATTGTTAAATCTAAACAAAATGTTGCACACCATTATGATATTTCAGAAAAATTATATGATTTGTTTCTTGATAAAAAAAGACAATATTCATGTGCATACTTTAAAAATGAGAATGATAACTTGGAAACTGCTCAAGAAAATAAAATTGATCACATAATTAAAAAACTTCATATACAACCTAACCAAAAAGTTTTAGATATTGGATCTGGTTGGGGAACACTTGCAATTGACATTGCAAAAAAAACAAAAGCTTCAGTTACCGGAATTACACTTTCAGAAAATCAATTAAAATATAGCCAAGAAAAAGCCAAAGAATTAAATTTAGATAATCAAGTTGAATTTAAATTAATAGATTACAGACAATTGAATGAAAAATTTGATAGGATAGTTAGTGTTGGAATGTTTGAACATGTTGGAAAAAAATTCTATCAAACCTATTTTAATAGAGTGTCTCAAATGTTAAAAAAGGATGGAGTAGCTTTGATACACACAATTGGATCAAATCTACCACCTAGAGACCCACAGCCTTGGATAACAAAATATATATTTCCTGGTGGATATACCCCTAGTTTAAGCGAAATAGCGAGGCCAATAGAGGATTCTGGACTTATAGCTACAGATATAGAGATTTTAAGGATGCACTATGCTCACACATTAAGAAATTGGAGAGAAAGATTTCTATCAAAAAAAGATCAAGTTTTAGAAATGTTTGATGAAAAATTTTTAAGGATGTGGGAATTTTATCTTACAAGTTGTGAAATGGCTTTTAAATGGGGAGATCAAGTTGTATTTCAACTTCAGCTAACTAAAGATATTAGATCTGTTCCTAATACTAGAGACTATATTTATTAAAAATTAGCTGATAAAGCTGTATTTCTTAAATGAAAAAAAAGAAAAAAAAACCTAAAAAAAAAAATTTAAAAACAAAGGTTAAAAAATCAAAAAATAAATCCAAGTCAAAAATAAAGAAAAAAAGACCAAAATTAAAAAAAAAAATAACAAAAAGATTAAATCGAAGAAAAAAAATAAAAAAAGGTAAGTTAAAGACAAGTACTGAAAAGGGTATTATTTCAAGAACGGTCAGACTTGAGGAAGATTTAAAAAATAAGTTTTCTTTCAAATTTAGTTTTAATTTATTAGCAATTGATAAATTAATACAAAAATTTTTTCAAAGTATAGAATTTAGATTAATTCGTTTTAAAGAAATAAGAGCTGAGGAAAAAAGGCAAATTAAACTTGAAAAAATTGAGCAAGCGGAAAAGGAAAAAATCGAAATTGAAAAACAGAAGAAAGCAGATGAAGCTGCCTTTCTAAAAGAAAAAGAAATCCAGTTAAAACAAGAGCAAAAATTAGAAAGAGAAAGAGCAAAAGATATAAAATTATTCTTAAGAAAAGAACAGGCTATACTAAGAAAAGAGCAAGCGGAGAGACAAAAGAAATTTTTACAAGAATTAAAATTAGAAAAGCAAATAGAAAAGTTTAGAATAAGAGAGGTAAAAGAATTAGAACAACTAGAAAAATTAGCGTTAAGAGAAAAGAGAGAGGATTATTCAGGATTACAAGAGCGTATCGAAAAACTAAAATTAAAATATCAACAAATAAGAGATCAGAAAATAAGAGAACGAGTTGAAGCGTTAGGCGTAGAAACACAAGAAGGAGATGATAGAGCAAAATTACTTCAAAGAGAAAGGGAGTATACTTTAGCTAGGCAAAAAATTGAGTTTGCACTTGAAAGCTTTTACAGAAGTGCGAATAGTTTAGTTTTTCAACTTAATAAAAGATATATAACTAAACATATGTCTATCTTGAGATGTATAGACAGAAGATTCGAAACTGGAGAGATATTTATAAAATGGGATGAGACAATTGATGATGAGTGGTTAATACTAATTTATATTAAAAATAATTCTCCAGATGAAGGTATAGTCATTGAAGATAAAACAAATGAAGAAAAAAATATTTCACATGAATTTAAACCAAGTGAAATTTTTAAAGCCTCAGATTTAATGGTAGATTCATTAACCCAGCTGATTGCAAAAAAAAGATCTAAGAACAATTAAATTTGTTGGTCTTTGATAATTTTTTCTATTAACTTTATGTTTTCTCCACTTTTGATTAATGGATAAATAGATTTTGCTTTTCTCAAGTCATCAACTGCTTTTTCATATTCCTTTAAGCTTAAGTATATTTGCGCTCGTCCTGATAATGCTCCAAAATGTCTTGGCTCTAGATCTAAAACTTTTTCAATATCATCTAACGATTTCTCATAATCCCCCAATATAAATAGTAGTGTTGCTCTCTTATTCCAACCCTCCGCCCATTTTGGGTCCTCATTAATCACATCTGTAAATAGTTTTAATGCCATTCTATACTGATGATGGTACATGGAATAAGTTCCGTTCTCTAATTTGTTCGTCAGATAATCATTGTTTGGGTGTCTTGTCCATTTATTCCAAATTTGATCCTCTAGCTTTTCTGCTTGTTGTAAATTTTTTGCATTAAGCAATTCTTTAAACAATATATTTAAATTGTCTGAATACACATTATTTGTACTTACAAATAAAAATATAATTATAAAACTTACATATTTTTTAATCACTGACATATACAGATACTCCTCTAGAATTAATGTCTACATCAAATTTTTTATGCAATGGTGGAAAAGCTCTTTGAGAACAATCCAGTCTATCACAAGTTCTACATGAAACCCCTACAGGTATCTCTGATTTTTTATCATTCAAATCTAAGTTTTCCGTATAAACAAAATCTCTTGCATATTTGGCTTCACATCCAAGTCCAATAGATAACATACTTTTTTTTTGTCCATATCTTCCTATACCTTTTTCAACAGTTCTTGCTATACATACATACTTTTCACCATTAGTCATTTTACTTACTGCAGCCTGTATAACACCAGGTCTAGAAAAAGCCGAATATACATTCCATCGAGGACAAGCACCACCATAACGTGGTATTTCTATACCTGACAATGAAAATCTTTTTGAAATATTACCAGCTACATCAACTCTCAAAAAATGAAATGGAACCCCAGGTAATTTTGGATCATTCAAACATGTTACTCTATGTGTAACTTGTTCGAACGAAGTTGCAAAAGTATTTTGCAATAACTCTAAATCATATTTAAGTTTTTTACATTCATAATGAAATAATTTGTAGGGCATTAAAATTGCTGCACCACAATAATTTAATAAAGCAACTTTTGTTAATTTTTTCGATTCTTCATTTGGATAATTAAAAGTATCAAGATAAGAATTTATTATTTCACTAGCCCCCTCTTGTGCAATTTGAGCTGCAGCATGTAATTTCTTTGTTTCCAGAGACAAATAATCAGACAATAGCAACTTTCTATTTTTGTTATCATAAATTTTTGAAAAGGGTTTTCCTTCCTCAGGAATTATATCTTGTACTTCAATTTTATACTCTGATTTTAAATAATCACATAAAGCAATATATCTTGTTCTATTATTTTGTTTTATTTGTTCAAAGATTTGATTTGCAAATTCCTCTAGTTTTGGAAAAAAATTTCTATTTTCTTGCAAAAAATCTGAAATTACTTCTCCAGGAAATGAGTTTTTTCTATTATCAACAATTTTTCCTGAAAGTTTTTCAATTTTGTTAACCAATTCATGATCTTTTTTTTTCAAAATGTCTCCTAATCTTATTAGAGCTTTACCAATTTTTGGATTACTATTTGCTAGATCTTTAACTTCTGGACCAACTATATCCAAATCTTCAAAAAGTTGATCATCAAGCAATTCTGAAATTGTGTTGACCATATTGATATCTGATTTATTTGTTAGATCGCTAATGTTGATGCTTAACTCCTCACAAATTTTTAAAAGTAATTCCCCGTCAATTTTTCTTT
Organism: uncultured Pelagibacteraceae bacterium; assembly: GCA_902618565.1. Classification (GTDB taxonomy): domain Bacteria; phylum Pseudomonadota; class Alphaproteobacteria; order Pelagibacterales; family Pelagibacteraceae; genus Pelagibacter. Next base: position 9,452 of record CACNAX010000020.1, on the reverse strand, counting down.
TACCACCCTCGATTAAAGCTAAATAACTTGGTGAAATGTTAAGTTGTGAGGCTAGTTTGTTTGCCTGCATACCTAGCTGCCTTCTAAAAGCTTTTATTTTTGGACCAATGTTTAATTCTACTTGACTCATTTACTATTTGTAAACTTTGTAAATTATTATTTACAAAAAATTTATTGTATTTACTAAGATTTTAACATTTTTAGTGGATTTTGTAAATATTGTAAATTATAAAGTTTACATGGACAAAAATACTATAAAAAACATTGAAACTAGTTCTCAAACTACAAATCACCAAGAGCACCAAGAGCATAGAAGCAGAGGGGTTTATTTAAGAGATGACCACTGCGATTGGGGATCAAGTGGAATGAATGAGTTTACAGAAGAATATAACGAAAAGTAAAAAGAATTAGTTTTTTTTAAAGGGGGAATAATGTCAGCCGAGAAAATCTCGTACGAGTTGAAAAGATTTGCAGGAATACAAAGGGATTATAAGCCAGATGAAGTAGAAAGGCTAAGAGGATCTATTAGAATTGAGTATTCAATGTGTAAACAGCAATCTCAAAAACTCTGGAGATTGTTAAATACAGAGCCATATGTAAACACACTTGGTTCTTTATCAGGAAATCAAGCTGTTCAACATGCAAAAGCAGGTTTAAAAGCGATCTATTTAAGTGGTTGGCAAGTTGCAGCAGACGCAAACAGTGCTGGTGAAATGTATCCTGATCAATCTTTATATCCTTATGACAGCGCACCTAAATTAGTTGAGTCTATGAATAATTCTTTAATTAGAGCTGATCAAATTCAGCATATGGAAATAGCAGATGGAGATATGAATAGCAGCGAAAGAACTGATTACATGTTGCCAATTATTGCAGATGGTGAAGCAGGATTTGGCGGGCCGTTAAATGTATTTGAGCTAACAAAAAAATTTATAAAAGCTGGCGCAGCCGGAGTTCATTTTGAAGACCAACTAGCTAGTGAAAAAAAATGTGGACATATGGGTGGTAAGGTACTTGTTCCTACTGGAACCATGGTCCGAAATCTAAAAGCAGCAAGATTGGCAGCTGATATTGCCGACGTTCCTCTCATTATTCTTGCAAGAACAGATGCCAACGCTGCGAAACTAATAACAAACGATTTTGATGAAAATGACAAACCGTTTTTAACTGGAGAAAGATCACCTGAAGGCTTTTATTATGTAAAAGATGGTATTGATCAAGCAATCTCAAGAGGGTTAGCTTATGCACCTTACGCAGATTTAATATGGTGTGAAACTGCAACACCTAATTTAGAAGAAGCAAAAAAGTTTGCTGATGCAATACATGCAAAATTTCCTGGAAAGATGTTGGCTTATAATTGCTCTCCATCATTTAATTGGAAGAAACATTTATCTGATGATGAGATTGCAACATTTCAAACTAAAATTGGAATGATGGGATATAAATTTCAATTTATAACTTTAGCAGGTTTCCATACGCAAAATATTGCTATTTTCGAGCTTGCAGAAAAGTATAAAAAGGAAGGCATGACTGCTTACTCTAGAATACAACAAAATGAATTTGCTAGAGAAAAAGACGGATATACCAGTGTTAAACATCAACGAGAAGTTGGTACTTCTTATTTTGATGCAGTTTCCAATACAATAAGTTCTGGAAAGAGCTCCACAACAGCAATGGAAGGCTCGACAGAATCTGAGCAATTTTAATTACTCTTTAGCTTTTGGATTTGATCCCAGGCTGAATTAATAGCTCTCATTTTCTTTTTACTTTCCTCAATAACTTCCTGAGGAACTCCTTTACTTAGAAGTAAGTCAGGATGATGTTCTTTACTTAATTTTAAATATCTTTTTCTAATATCTGTAAGATTATCATCAGGTTTGCTCTCTAATACCACATATGGATTGAGTTTATCTGATGATTTTCTACCCTCAACTATTCCATTGAACTGAGCATCACTAAGACCAAATAATTGGGAAACATGTTGTATCATTCTAAATTCTTGATCACTTATATTTCCATCAGCTTCTGCAATATAAAATAATATATTAATGACTTCTTCCAATACATTTATATTTCCTTGATAGATCTGAGCTATTTGTTTTGCATATGGTTCGTAACCAGTACTTTCTTCTTTAGCTTTATTAAAAATTTTTCCAACTTGATCTAATTCATGTTCTGGAATTTTGAGTTTATCTTTTACCGCTATTAATTCCTCTCTACTAACCTGACCGTCTGCTTTACTCAGTTTAGCTGATAAAACTATAAGAGCTAATGCAAAAACTTGTTGAGGTTGTGCAAAAGATTTAAATGTTGATCTTGATCTTGATACTTTTCCACCAATTAAGGAACCCAATAGCATCCCAAACGGTCCTCCTAAAGAAAAACCGATCATCCCACCAATTAAACTTCCCCAGATAGACATATAAAAAAAATTTAATATAATTTAATATATTTATGTTCTCAACTTTTTTAGCTTTAACATTTTTATTCTTAATGTTTATGTGGTCATTGGCCTGGGTAAATTATTATAATAAACTAGATAAAAGATTTGGTTCGTCTTTATGGAGATGGAGTTATGACTATCCAGTGCCAGGTGATAGAGACATTTCTTTTCTTGATGATAAAAAATTTGTTATTTTAAGAAGAAAGAGAAATAGAGCAGTTACAGTTATGTATTTTATTTTATTTTTCTCTTTTTTTATATTTTTATCTTTTGTAACCCAGATTTTATACGCTATTCAACATTAGTTTAGTTGGTGTTTATTTTTTAAATACAAAAAGAACGCTACAATTTCATATCCAACATAAAATAACTGGTAAATGACAGGGAGTTTAAAAAATTTATAAAGAAACTTGTATTTTGGAATACTTTTCCAAATAAGTAAAAAAGCATCAATACCCACATAGATTTTTCCATCTTGTTCTACATGAAGTCTTCTTAGAAGCTCTTTATCAGTTTTTTTTGTTTCTAATTCAGCATTTTTATTTTTAGTTATGTCTATCCAATTCAAATTTTCTATGTTTTCTTTTTTATAAATATTAATTTCTGCTCTGCAGATTTTGCATGAATTGTTAAAAAAAACCTTCATAATTAAACTATATTTGAATATTTTATTTTTACAAATGTGCCAAATAAGCAGTTGATATATTAATAATCACTACTACATTCTTCTAATGTCAAATTTCTTCAAAGAAACAGATATAGATACATCACAAGCTGAAGCAATTGTTACTGAAACCTTAAAAAATTGTGATGACGGAGAATTATATTTAGAAAATCATAAATCTGAGTCTATTGTTTTAGATGATAATAAAATAAAGAGTTCAACTTATAATTCTGATCAAGGATATGGTTTCAGAGCTGTTACAGGCGAAGTTGTTGCATACTCTCATTCTAATGATATTTCAAAAGAGTCACTAAGAAAATCAAGCGATAATATAAAAGATACGTTAAAGTCAAAAAAAGGAACCTACAACCATGAAATTCCTAAAACTAACAGCAAATATTACGAAAATATTAATCCTATTGAAAGCAAGACTTTCAATTCAAAGATAGATTTGCTGAAAAGTGTTAATAACTATTTAAGATCAAAAGGCTCAATTGTAAATCAAGTAACTGCAAATTTTTTAGGTGAACATAAATCAATAGAAATTATTAGGTCTGATAATCAAATTTTGAAAGATGATAGACCATTAGTCAGATTCAACGTTTCCGTTGTTTTAGAAAAAGATGGAAAAAAAGAAACAGGTGTTTATGGAGTTGGAGGAAGACAAAGTTATGATGATTATCTAAAAGATGGAAGCTGGAAAGATGTTTGTGATGAGGCTTTCAGAATCGCAAATGTCAATTTAGATAGCAAACCAGCGCCAGCAGGAGAAATGAAAGTTGTTTTGGGTCCTGGATGGCCAGCAATTTTAATTCACGAAGCAATCGGACATGGTCTTGAGGGAGATTTTAATAGAAAAAAAACTTCAGCATTTCATAGTTTAATGGGGCAGCAAGTAGCTAGCGAAGGAGTTACGATTGTAGATGACGGGACCTTACATCAAAGAAGAGGAAGTTTAACGATAGATGATGAAGGAACGCCTACTGAAAATACAGTTTTAATAGAAAATGGAATTTTAAAAAACTATATGCAAGACCGTTTAAACGCTCGTCTGATGGGAACTAAGTCAACAGGTAGTGGAAGAAGAGAAAGTTATAAACATGTGGTTTTACCAAGAATGAGAAATACAATGATGTTGTCAGGTAAATATTCACAAGATGAAATGATAAGTTCAGTTGATAAAGGTATTTTCGCTGTAAGTTTTGGGGGAGGACAAGTAGACATAACTTCAGGAAAATTTGTTTTTAACTGTACGGAAGCATATGAAATCAATAATGGCAAAATAGGATCACCAATCAAAGGTGCTACATTAATTGGAGATGGACCGTCAATTTTAAAAGAAGTTTCATTAGTTGGTAATGATATGAAATTAGATCCAGGTATTGGGACATGTGGTAAAGCTGGACAAGGTGTTCCAGTAGGAGTAGCTCAGCCATCAATTCTTATAAATAAGATGACTGTTGGTGGAACAAAACTTTAATCTAAATGATAAGGGATCAGGAATTTTTAAAAGATATAGCGTCTTATTGTATTGAAAACTCTAAAAAACTAGGAGCAACAGATGTGGGTGTAAAAGTAATTCACTCTGTCTCAGAAAATGTTAGTTTTAGAAACAAAAAGTTAGACGAGTCAAATAGAGCAGATAGTTTTGCTGTCAATTTAACTACTTATATAGAGAAAAAAAAATCAAGCATTAATTCATCAGATTTATCTAAATCAAACTTAGAAAAACTAATAGAACGTTGTATTGATGCTACAAAAATTACTCCATCAGATGAAAATAATTCGTTACCGGATAAAGATTTAATGTCTAAAGAGATAAGAGACCTTAATCTCTATGATGAAACACATTATCCAAATGATAAAAAGATTGAATTTTTAAAAAAAGTTGAAGAGACAGCATCAAAGGACGAAAAAATAGTTAATACTGAAGCTGGTTTTACCGAAAATAAAAATAATTTTATACTCGCAAACAGCAATGGTTTTTTAGGTGGATACAAAACCTCAAATTTTTCATCTTCATGTGTAGCTGTATCAAGAATTAACGGTGCAATGGAAAGAGATTATGAGTTTGGTAGCACAAGATTCTTGGAAGATATGATGGAACCAGAAGAAATTGGAAAAATAGCTGCCGACAAAGCAATAAAAAAGTTAGGTCCAAAAAAAATCAAGAGTGAAAGAATTGGCGTTATATTTGATAAAAGAATTTCCAAAGGAATACTAAGCACACTAGCAAGTGCAATTAGTGGGAGTGCTATTGCAAGAGGAACTTCTTTTTTAAAAGATCAAATCAATTCTGAAGTTTTTCCAAATTCAATTAATATCATTGATGATCCAAAAATTGAAAAAGGATTAGGTTCCCAAAACTTTGATAGCGAAGGTGTTGAAACCAATTCTTTGAAACTAGTTGAGAATGGTATTTTAAAAAATTATTTAATTGATACTTATTATGGTAAAAAGTTAAATTTAAAATCTAATGGTAGGTCTGGAGGAACAACAAACTTATATTTTGAAAACGGTACCTTAAGTTTTAAGGATTTGCTAAATTCAGAAAAAAAATTTCTATATATAACAGAGACTATAGGCCATGGAGGCAATATTATTACAGGAGATTACTCAGTTGGAGCGTCAGGATTTATGGTTGAGGATGGAGAATTAACTTACCCAGTAAGTGAAATAACTATAGCTGGAAATTTTAAGGAAATGTTTAAGAATATTACTTTGGCAAATGATTTAGAGATGAAGTACTCAACAAATGCTCCTACTTTGTTGATTAATCAAATGACAGTAGCGGGAAAATAATTATTGAATTTTTTTTAGTCTATATTCCCATAGACCCATTCTTTTATAAGCCACTTTTATAATCAATGCTTTTTTTTTATCGTACCATATTTCAAAATTTAATTTTTTATCATCAGATAGATTTGGATTGGTAGAAAAAAGTCTAAAATGTTCTACATCATATTCTTTATTATAAAGTTTAATTTTTCCTTTTCCTAAAAATTCTATGTTTTGTTTTTTTACACTTCCAGATAATGGACTTATTTGTGTTTCAGTTTGCAAAATTCTATGATTCCACCAATGACCGATTATATTTTCTCTATCCGCCTCACCCTTATATGATGATCCATCAATTATAAACTTCTCTTTTTTTTCATCAAAAATTAAATTTACATATTTTCTCTTATTGTTTTGAAATGTTTCTGAGTTAAATGAAATTAATTGGTCTCCAATATATTCTTCAGTACCTCTACTATTTATAGAGAATACTGTAACACCCAATAGTTTCACTTCAAAATTGGTTGTATTTTTTACAATAAATTTATTTTCATCTTTTTTAAATGTGAAAATACTTTCTCCAATTTTTTCATCATCTTTAAATATCTCCATTTCTATGTTTGAATAATTTTTATAGTGATCAGTATGTGCTTGTAAAAAAAGAGGAGATAAAACTAATAATATTACTAAGAATTTTCTCATTATTTCATATTATTTTAACTAACTTGTCAGAACTTTATATAGAATTTTTATGTTTAAAAGATAAATAGTCTAAAGAATTATGTTTTTAACCATTAAAAATATTCCCTCAAAATCCTGGAGCTCAGAAAAACCTTTAAATTTAAAACCTAAATTTACAACTTTTTTACTTTTATGTATTGGTTTGTCTTTGTTTGGGTTGGGTGAGGGCCTTTTATTAGTTTCTACTACCGGTAATTCTCCATGGTCTGTTCTTGCAGAAGGGTTATCAAACATATTAAATATTTCGATTGGTTTATCTACATTAATAATAAGTATTGTTGTTTTAGGGTTTTGGTTTCCACTAAAACAAAAACCAGGAATTGGTACAATTTTAAATATTTTAATTATAGCAGCCATAATTGATTTGACGCTTTTTCTTTTTGATCCTCCTTTAGCTACTTTTTCAAAATATATTCTTGCTGTATTTTCTGTTTTACTTGTCGGTTTAGGAAGCGGCATATACTTAATTGCAAATTTAGGTCCTGGTCCTAGAGATGGATTGATGACAGGTCTAACAAAAAAAACGCAACTTCCTATTGCTTTAATTCGAGCTACTTTAGAAATTTCAGCTGTTATATCTGGTTGGTATTTGGGAGGAACTGTTGGTTTGGGCACTATAATATTTGCATTTGGGATAGGCCCTGCTGTAGCTTTAGGAATTTATATTGTGGATAAAATTACGAAGTAAAATATTTTTGGTGGACAATTAGTCGATTGTTAATATTGAATAAAAATTGTAAGTATAAACGATGTCTATAAAAAATTGGATGAAAGAATCAGCAAATATACTATTTGACGATAGTAAAAATGATTTAAGAGCACTTCCCAAAACTGTGAGACTACAAATATTATTAGTTTTGAGTTTTATATGGACAACAGTATTTAGTTTATACGTATTTTCATATGCTACTTTTGCATTTGGTTGGGCGGGGACCTATGTTGCTCATATAGGTTTAATATTTGCTGTTTATTATACGTTTAAACAATTTCATAGAGCTGAAGCAAAAGCTGTTAGTGTTTTTAAGACAAAAAACTTTGATCCATTTAAAATCATGACAATTGTTTTTGTTATAGTTTTTATTTTTGTTTTCTCTAAAGGAATTGAAGTATTGACAAGAACAAACTCTTACTCAATTCCATATGATGGACCTAGTAAATCAGCATTTGAAAAGTGGTTACCTTTTACAAAAAAAGAGAAATAAACTTTTATTTTCAACCAAAAATTGAGATTTAAATTATAGTATTTTATTTTTTTCTTCAGTATTCTTTTAAATTAAATAACTATGCTTAAATTCATTTCTACAATTTTTTTCTTACTAATATTATTTCCCCTAAATAGTAATGCTAAAATTTTAGAAAAAGAGTATGTGGCTATTTTTACTAAATATAAAGTAAACAACAGAGATGTTGCTCAAAGAATAATTAATAAATGCATAAAAGAAACAGGAAGAGATTCTCTTGGTAGAGAGAATATAATAATTACAACTAATAATAACGGTGAAAAAGTTATAGATCATAAAAATGAGAAAGCATTTTTAAGTTGTACTTACACTGGTATTTTAAAAGTTATTAAACCTACAGTAGGAAATAGTTTAAAAAAAAATGCAGTAGAAGATCTATTACTTAATAATGAAATATCAATTTCTGTTGATGGATTTAGAGGGGCATCAAGAAGATTTGTATTTGAAGTAAATGGATATACTCGTTACGATTCTTTAGGAGAAACAAAGTCAACTGATGGATGGAGATGGAGTAAAACCGGTCAACTTAGAGTATTCATGGATGGAAAAAAAACAACGTGGAGAATATCGAAAGACCTTAATGCTTTATCAATAAAATTCTCCAAAGATAAAACAATTAATTATTTTTTAAGTTATGAGAAAAAATTATTTGCAAAAAAAAGAAGAGAGAATGAACAAAAGATTGCTGAAGCAAAAAAAATAGCTGAGGAAAAACGTAAACAAGAAGAAAGAAAAAAAGCTGAACAAAATAAATTAGCAGAAGAAAAACGTAAAGAAGAAGAAAGATTAGCTGAGGAAAAACGTAAAGAAGAAGAGAGAAGAAAATCTGAAGAATTAGAAAAAAAACTAGCTTTATTGAAAACTAGTGAATTAGAGGAAAGTCAAAATCTAATAAAAAATATTAAATCATTTATTCAAGTTAATCAGGATACATTTGAAATAGTTGAATTAGCAAAATATATGATCAGAGTAGAACCTATATTGAGTGGTAGCTACACTGAACAAAATAAAGAAGATGTAAGTGAACTTAAAAAATTTGTATTAAGTTCTGAAAAATTCAAAAAATATTACGAAAGTATTGTAAAAAAAGAAAATAATAAAAAATTAAAAATAATAGATAATGAAATTGATAAACTTAACGAGTTAATTGATAATGCTAAGTATTATTTAAAGAACAACTTTAATTCACCATTTGCGATTCAGATTGTACAAATTATAGAAATTTCAGAAAAACAACTAAATAACATTGATAGTTTAGAAAATTTAAAAAAATCTTCTGATGATATAAATGAACTTTTTTTAGAGATAGATAAATATACAAATAATTATTCAATTCTTGAAAACGCTATCGCTGAGTTAAAAAAATACTTAGCTCAATATATTTCTACAGAGATAGCAAGTTCAATAGTTGGTCAAATTGAATTAGTTAATGCAACTTTAAAAGAAAATAATCCAGAAAAAATTAAATTATTAATTCCAGAAATTAGTAAATTTAATACCGATGTAATTGAGGTTTATGAAGCTAAACTGCTTGATGAACAAAATAAATTAGCAGAAGAAAAACGTAAAGAAGAAGAAAGATTAG
>CACNAX010000019.1 GCA_902618565.1 uncultured Pelagibacteraceae bacterium | reverse complement strand
ATCTTTTCTAATATCCTTAATATTGTGCATTTCTCTCTTGAGCTTTCTTTTCGATAATATTTACAGAAAAAATTGATAATTCATATAAAATTAACAAAGGTATTGCTAAACCTATTTGTGTAATTGGATCTGGTGGAGTTAATATTGCAGCAGCAGCAAATATTATTACAACGAAATATTTTCTTCTTTCTCTTAAATAAGTTGAATTTACAACTCCAATTCTTGCAAGCAAACTTAATACAACTGGTAGCTGAAAACTTAATCCAAATGCAAAAATTAACTTCATCACAAGAGATAAATATTCATTTACTTTAGCTTCTAATTGAATTGGTAAGCTAGTTCCAAGTCCCGCACTTTCAAATGATAAAAAGAATTTAAATGCTAGTGGCATAATTAGATAATAAACAAGCATACCTCCTAGTAAAAAAAGTATTGGTGTAATTACTAAGTAAGGCATAATTGCTTTCTTTTCATGAGTGTATAATCCTGGTGCAATAAATTTCCATATTTGAATAAGGATATATGGACTGGTCACAAAGAAAGCTGCAAAAAAAGAAACTTTAAGATATGTTAAAAATGTTTCTTGAAGAGCGGTAAAGATTAATCTTCTATCAACATTATCATCCTTTACAGCATTAGCGTAAGGTTCAACTAAAAATCCATATATGTATTCAGAAAAATAGTAACAAACTACAAATAATAATGCTAAGAAGATAAATGAATGTATTAGTCTTTGTCTTAATTCAGTAAGATGACTTATAAAACCTGTTTCTTTTTTTTTAGCTGTCATCTTTAGGCTTGTCCTCTTTCATAATTTCAGTGTTTTTTTTTAATTCTTCTTTAATTGAAACATCCGTTATTTCTGTAACTTGATTTTGAACATCTGAAAAATATCTCTTAGCAGAACCTATCCATGATCCAACTTTTTTTAACATTACAGGAAAGTCTTTTGGTCCTACAACTATTATTGCAATAGATACTATTATTAATATTTCAAACCAGCCGATCTGTGGCATTGATTACTCTTTTTTGTCTGAGTCTTGATTTTCAGATATATTTTTTGGTTGGCTATCTTCTGTAGCATCTGTAGCCATACCCTTTTTAAAACTTTTAATTCCTTTAGCAACATCACCCATTAAACTAGAGATTTTACCTCTGCCAAAAAGTAATACTACTAAAATTACTACAATTGCAATTTGCCAAAATCCTATACTCATAATTACTTATAACCTTATAATTTTAGTTTTAAAACTATTTTTTTATTTATCGTTATCGGTATTAAGAGTGCTATTAAGCATCTCATCTATATCAGAGTATATATTTTCCTTTTTATCCTCCTGTTTTTCTTTATAGAATTTGCCTGTTCCAAATATAGATGCATCTACACTAGATGTATCAATAAGACCTGCAGTTCCTAATTCATCAACGGTTGGAAGATCTGACAATTTTTGTAGATTGAAATGACTTAAAAAGTCATCTGTTGTTCCATATTGAATAGGTTTACCAGGGGCATCTTTTCGACCTTGAGGTCTAACCCAGTTCAATTCCATCAATATCTCAAGTGTATTATTTCCGAACGCAACTCCACGAATTTCTTCTATTTCAGCTCTAGTGACTGGTTGATGATATACAATAATTGCAAGTGTTTCTATTGCAGCCTTTGATAATTTTTTTTCAACAGTTTTTTGTTGAGACATTAATGAGGATAAATTTGGTGAAGTTCTAAAAGACCACTTATTGGATATACAGACTAAATTTATTCCACGATCAGAATAAAAATTCTGAAGTTTTAGTAAAGATTTTTCAACATCTGTCTTTTTTGAAATTTTATTTTCAATAGTTTCAATATTTAACGGTTCTGCTGCCGCAAAAACAATAGCTTCTATTTCTTTATCAACATCACTTAATTTAGATGGAAATGATACAACATTATTTTTTTTTAATTTATTCATTAGATTTTTTTAATATATATGTCCTCAAATAAATTATTTTGTTTAATAGATATATTACCTTCTTTTGCAAGCTCTAAAGATCCAGCAAAAATTCCTGCATTACCTGTCTTACTTAACGTTTTAGAGTTTCTAAAATTTTTTGGTATTAGATCAGTCATATTTTTCCAATCATTTAAATTATTATAAAATTCTTTTATCACTTTAATTCCTTCTTCAGTGGTAAATACTGGAAGTTTTGGAATATTCATTCTCTGAAAATCTTTTGTCATTACGATATTCGAATACGTTTTTAATAATTCAAACAATGTTAATGAATATTTAGAATTATAAATTGATCTCATTCCGCTTTTTGAACCTCTCATAAAAATATCTTTTCCTAATCTTTTTCTATTCAACATCTGAGAGGACAACAATCTTATTAATTCTAGTTTTTTAAGTTGGAGTTTTAATTTTTCTGCCACTTCAAGAGCTTTAAATTCCTCTTCTTCTGTTTCTGGTAATAGTAGTTTAGATTTAAGATAAGTTAACCAAGTAGCCATAAGCAAATATTCTGAGGCCAATTCTAAATTTAAATTTTCAGTTTTTGTTATAAAATCATGAAATTGATCTGCTAATTTAGTGATTGATATATTTTCCAAATCAACTTTTTGTGATTTTGCTAAATCTAAAAGTATTTCTAATGATCCAGAGTAATTACTAAGATCAACATTAAATTCTAAAGAATCACTCATGGATTTAAATTTAACTTATTATTTGAATTAATTTAGAAGTTTTTTTTAAAATAAAATCGTCGATATAAGGTGAATTTTGACCTACCACATTCATTTCTCTCATTTTTCCATTGCAATGAAGCACCAAATTACAACCTGCACGAAAAGATTTAATAACGTTATTTTTTAAATTACCTTTAAGAGCACCCATAGAAATATCATCTGACATTAATATTCCCTTGAATGATATTTCTCTTCTAATCATTTTTATGATTTTTTTAGAATGTGAAACGTTATTTATCGGATCAAGTTTCTTAAACAACAAGTGACCGGTCATACCTAAAACAGATTTTTTTTTGGTAAATGGAAAAAAATCATATTTTTTAAGATACTTTAGATCTTTATCTATAACTGGTAATTTATAATGACTATCAACTTTAGCTAAACCATGACCTGGAAGATGTTTAATTACTGTACCAACCCTATTTTCGTGAAATTTTTTGATAGATATATCGCCAATTTTAGACAGAGTTTTTTTATCATTTGAATAGGATCGATCACCTATAATTTTATGAGACTTATTTCGTCTTAAATCCAATACGGGAACTGTATTAATATTAATACCAATAAGTCTTAACAAATAGGATATTTGCTTAACATAAACATTGAAATAAATATTAAATTTTTTTCTATCTTTTGAATATAAATCACCAAAATATTTTGCACTAAAAATGGAATTATCTATGAATTTTCTTAATCTACTTACTCTTCCACCTTCTTCATCAATTAGAATAGGATAATTAGAGTTTTTAAATATTTTTTTTATTGAACCAGTTAATTTTTGAACTTGATTGATTGATTTTATATTTCTTGAAAAAAGGATTATTCCCCATGGCTTATATTTTTTTAAAAAACTTACTTCACTTTTTTTTAAATTATGTCCACTAATACCACATATAAAAGCTCTAGTTTTTTTAATCATTATATAACAATTCCCAAAAAGAATATTTTTTTGTGTTTTTATTTTTGTATTCTACATATTCAATAATGTTGTCCGTGTCATTTTTAAGAATAAATAGATTATTTTCGTTAGATGATATCTTTTCATCAATACTTGAAACTGCTCTATATGATTTCTTGTAATTATCGTCTGAAAAATAATATCTTAGAGTAAAAAATAGAAAGAAAAATATAATTATTAAATAAAATAGATATTTAAGCTCTTTTAGCATTACATTTTTTCAGGTGTATCAACACCTATAATATCCATTCCAGTTTTAATTGTTTTGGCAATAGATTTTAAAAATATTAGTTTTTCTATATTTATTGTTTTATCATCATTGATAAATCTTTTTTCAACATCATCTTTTCCCATATTCCAATAGGAATGAAACTGAGATGATAACTCATATAAATATACAGGGATCCTATGAGGTTCTAGTTTTTTAGTGGAAATTTCTACACATTTAGGCCATTCAGATATTTTTTTAAAAATTTCAATTTCTGCATTATTAAATTGCATATTATTATTTTCATTATCAATCTTGTCATCAATATTTTTATTTATATTTCTAAAAACCGATGAAATTCTAGCATAACAATATTGAACATAATAAAGCGGATTGTCTTTAGATTTTTCTTTTACTTTTGTAAAATCAAAATCTAATTCAGCATCATTGCTTCTACTTAGCATAATAAATCTTGTTGCATCTTTTCCAACTTCAGAAATTAAATCTTCAACGGTAATGTAATCACCTTTTCTTTTAGACATTTTAAAAGGTTTGCCATCTTTTATTAGCTTAACAAGTTGGCTTACTTTACAAATTAATTTATTTTTTTCTCCAGATAATGCTTCAACAACAGATGTAATTCTTTTTATATAACCTGCATGATCCGCTCCTAAAATATTTATTAATTTATCAAAGTTTCTATTTAGTTTTGTATTATGATACGCAACATCTCCAGCAAAATAAGTCCATGTGTTGTCAGATTTTTGTAATGCCCTATCTTTATCATCCCCAAAATCTGTTGATCTAAAAAGTAATTGATCTCTTTCTACCCAATTAGTTGTGTCTTCTCCTTCGGGAGCTTTGATTTTTCCTATATATACAAATTTATCTTTTTTAAGTTTCTCAATAACCTTATCAACCTCTTTATTTTCAACTATTTCAGTCTCACTCGCAAAATTATCATGAATAATTCCCAAATTATTTAAATTAGTCTTAATGAGTTTAAGTGACTCTGTGATTGCTAGTTTAGTAAGTGTTAACTTAATTTTTTCATAATCATCAAATTGTAAATCTTTATTATTATCTATAATATGTTGGGCTATATCTTTGATGTATTCTCCTGGATATAAATCATCCTCATTTAGTGGAAAGGTTTGATTATCTAATTTTTCTTTTATTCTCAAATATACAGATCTAGTAAAATGTAAAATTTGATTACCATGATCATTTACATAATATTCTTTTACAACTTCTTGATTGTTAAATTTTAGCAAATTAGAGATAACATCACCTAGTATAGCACCTCTACAATGACCAACATGTAATGGTCCAGTGGGATTTGCAGACACGAATTCAATTAAATGTTTCTTTTTAGAGCCCTTAAGTGCTGCGCCAAAATTATTAAGATTATTTATATTTAAAAGAAATAAAGTCCAAAACTCTTTTTTTAAAATAATATTTATAAATCCAGGCTTTGCTATTTCTATCTTCTCAACATTATTATCGTCTTTAAAAATAATATCTTTTAATTTTTCAGCAATTTTAATTGGTGGTTCATTATTTGTTTTAGATAAAACCATTGCAACATTGGTTGACAGATCGCACTTAAATTTTTTAGGAGGTATATCTACATTTATACCAGATAAACTTTCAGGTAATAAAATTAGCTTTTCTTCACTTGCTAATTTAATTTTATTTAAAATTTTATTTAAATATTCTTCAAATATATTCATTTTGATGCTCTATATAATTGTATGGCGTACCTATCTGTCATGCCAGAAATATAATCAGATATAGCTCTTTCTTTGTTAGTTTTTAAATATTTAGTTTTAATATACTTTTTTGGATTTTTGTTAATTACATTAAAAAGCTTTTTAATTATCTTTTTTCCTTCGTTATTTTTTTTTAATACATCTTTATTATTATACATAGTTATTCTAAGGAAATCTCTAATCTCATTTATAGTTATTTTTAATTTGTTGGAAAAATCAACAATTTGATTTTTTTTATTTGATACATCTTTTTTTGTAGATATTTTATTCATTAAAATATTTCTTGTCGTAGTTTTTATTAAGTCTTGAACCATTAAATTTATAGAGTCTCTTATAGTTTGATATACAAGAATATCATTATTTTCACTTTTTAATTTGTTTTTATATGATTTTAAAATTTCATCAAAAAAAGAGATTTGTTTAAGATCGTTTAATGTAAATAATTTAGCTTTTATTCCATCTTGAATATCATGGTTATTATATGCAACGTCATCGGATATAGATGCAATTTGAGCCTCCAAAGAGGAGTTTTTTGAAAAATTAATTTTATTTTTTAAATTTTTTAACCCAATTAAATTATTTATTTTGACTAGCTTTGTTACCGGACCATTATGTTTAATAAGACCATCTAATGTTTCTAATGTTAAATTAAGACCTTCAAATTTAAAATATTTATTTTCAATGAACATTACTATCCTAAGTGTTTGAAGGTTGTGGTCAAATCCACCATATTCATACATACATTCATTTAGAGACTCTTCTCCTGCATGACCAAAAGGGGTATGACCTAAATCATGAGCTAAGCTTAATGTTTCAGCTAAATCATCATTTAAACCTAAGTATTTAGCAATTGTTCTAGCAATTTGTGATACTTCAATGGAATGTGTGATTCTGGTTCTATAATGATCTCCTTCAGTATTAACAAATACCTGGGTTTTGTGCTTCAATCTTCTAAATGAGGTAGAATGAATTATTCTATCTCTATCTCTTTGAAAAGGTGATCTGAAAGGATTGCTCGCTTCTTTGAACAGTCTACCTTTTGAAGCAAATGTTCCTAATTTTGAGTAATTTTTCATTCTTTAAAAATGGCAAAATATTATTATATTGTTTTTATCAATGTTTAATTATGATTAAAGAAATTAAATTTACAGATAATGCTATAAAGCAGATAAACCATCTTCTTTCATCAAAAGATAAAGGGTCATTTTTTAGAATCGCTATTAAAGGTGGTGGATGCTCTGGATTTCAATATGATTTCTCATTTGATAACTCTGCTAAGGATGATGATCTACAACAAGATAATATTCTTATCGACAAAACATCGGCAGATTTACTAAAAGGATCTGAAATTGATTTTGTAAAAGAATTAATCGGAGATTCTTTTAAAATAAACAACCCGCAAAGCAAATCTTCTTGTGGTTGTGGCGTATCTTTCTCGCTTTAATGATAATTAGTTCCTGGAATGTTAACTCTGTAAGAGCAAGAATTGAAAATATTAAAGAGTATTTAAAAAAATATTCACCAGATATTTTAATGATGCAAGAGATCAAAGCTCAAGATGAAAACTATCCTTACGAAGACTTTGAAAAATCAAATTACCAGAATTATGTATTTGGTCAAAAATCATATAATGGAGTTGCGATAATTTCTAAAAAAAAATTAGACAAAATTGAAAAAGATATTTTTAAAGACAAAAATAAACAATCTAGAATTATTACTGCAGATCTAAAATATAAATCAAAAACTATTAAATTAATAAACATATACACACCCAATGGAAATCCTGTTGATACAGAAAAATATACTTACAAATTATATTGGCTAGAAAGTTTAATTAAGAAGTTAAAAGGTTATTTAAAAAAAAAAGAAAATATAATTATTGGTGGTGATTTTAATATAATTCCATCTGCAGAAGATGTTCATAATCCTAAAGGATATGAAAATGATGCATTATTTAGACTTGAGATAAGAAAAAAATTAAGAGAATTATTAAGTTTAGGTTTTCATGATGCATATAGATATATCCACCCTGATAAAGAAGGATATACTTTTTGGGATTACACAAGCGGTGCATGGCAAAAAAATAATGGCATGAGAATTGATCATTTCTTAGTTTCAAACTCAATTATAAATCTTGTGAAAGATGTTAAAATTAACAAATTTCCTCGTGGAAGACAAAAACCTTCAGATCACACACCAATTGAAATTGAATTAACTTAATGATTTTAATTTATTAACAAGTTCCTCATTAATATTTCTAGGTCCAGTATCTAATCTGTTTTTGTGACGTCTTTCACCAGGCAACCTAACCTCTCCCATTGATTTCATTTTCTCAAAGAATTTATTTGAATGACTATTCCAATCAGAATTTGTTAATTTGTCAGGAGATATAGCTAAAATAAACTCTCCACCACTTGGTGGTCCACCATCATCTGTATCCTTCTCAGCCGTCTCATAACTAAAATTATCTCCAACTAAGGCTCCAGCAAGTAATTCGACCATCATTGCTATTCCTGAGCCTTTATAGCCGCCAAATGGCAACAAAACTCCACCATCTGCTATTTCACCAGGATCTGTTGTTTCTTTTCCATCTTTAGTTAAACCAGTTCCTATTGGGACCTTGTGCCCTTCTCTTTTTGCAACTTGAACCTCTCCCATGGCCATCGATGCAGTAGCCATATCATAAACTACAGGTGGTTTATTTTTTCTTGGCCAAGCAAATGAAATTGGGTTTGTTCCAAATAAAGGTTTAATTGCTCCTGCTGGTGCAACTGCTGGCTTGTATGATGTACAGGCAAAAGCAACAAGTCCTTGCTCTGCTATTGCTTCAGTCTCAGGCCACATAGCAGCCATATGATGAGAATTAGTGATTGCTAAAACTGCAACTCCATTTTCTTTTGCAGCTTTTACGAGTTCTGGTATTCCATATTTTAAAACCATTGGGGCAAGACTATTTTTCCCATCTGCTTTAACAACACTTGGGGTTAATTTTGAAATCACTGGTCTAGCCTTACCATTAATTTTTCCGCTTTTTAAACCAGATACATAAGCGGGTAATCTAAATAGACCATGAGATAATGATCCATCTCTTTCAGCATTTTTGATTAAAGTAGATAAAGTATCTGCTGTTTCTTCATCGCATCCGTTAGCTATTAATGTTTTTTTAGCTAAATGAAAAATTTCTTCTAAACTTAAAGGAACGGTTGCCATAAATAATATTAGATATTATTTACGGCAAAAGTTCAATTTTTAATTAACAACCTTTAAAAGATTTAGACATATTTCTGATTAAATCAAAATATAAGTCTTTTCCAGGATCCAAAGTAGCTCCTAATGGGTCTACAACACCAGTTTTAATATTCATATCTTTTGCTACAGCTTTAATGATATTTGGATTAAACTGTGGTTCAGAAAATACACAAGCTACTTTATCATGCTCAATTATTTCTCTGATTTCAGCCAATTGTTCTGCTCCTGGCATTACATCTGTATTAACTGTAAAAGCACCCAATATATTAACATTAAATCTTTTCTCAAAATATTGGTAAGCATCATGGAAAACAATTGATGCAACACTCTGATTTAATTCAGAAGAGACGTCACTAACAAGTTTATCAATATCTTTTAGTGCTTTATTTAAATTGCTTTTATATTTTGATGCGTTCTTAGCATCATTTTCAATTAAATGCTCTGCCATTTCATTTAATATAACTTTAGCATTCATTGGATCTAACCAAATATGTGGGTCATGCTCACCGTGGTGGTGACCTTCATGTCCTGCATGATCATCGTGGTCATCATGGTCATCTTTCTTTTTATGTCCATGGTCATCATGATCGTCATGCCCATCTTTCTTTTTATGGTCATGATCATCGTGGTCGTCTTCTTTATGACCGTCTTTTTTTTTGTGGTCGTGATCATCGTGGTCGTCATGTCCATCTTTCTTTTTATGGTCATGATCATCGTGATCATCTTCTTTATGGCCATCTTCTTTATGTCCGTGATCGTCATGATCATCATGATCACCAAAAATATTACGTTCTCTGAATTTTAATTTATTAAGACCTTTAATTTCCATTAATTCAATTTTTTCAGCTTTTTTTGCAATTGAATCTAATGGTTTTTCCATGAAGTTTTCTAGATCTTCACCTACCCAAAAAATAAGATCAGCTTCTTGTAACATCTTTGCATGAGATGGTTTTAACGGAAATCCATGTGGTGAAGAATATCCATCGACTATTAGGTCTGGTTTAGCAACTCCATCCATCAGATAGCTAGCTAAAGAGTGTATAGGCTTAATTGAAGCTACAACTTTTATTTCTGCTTTTGCTGATGTAAAAAGAGCTAAAAAAGATAATATTGTAATTATTAATGTTGATTTTTTTAAGTTTTTCATAATTTAATTTAGTGTTAATTGTTATAATATAACATTGTGTAATAATATAACATTAATAAGTCAAGGTAATAAATGACAATTGAGAACAATGTATTAGTAAAATTAACTGAAGTTGGATTAAAACAACGGAATAAATGGCTTGTAAAAGGCGTTTCTTTAATTGTTGAAAGAAGAAAGATAGTAACATTAATTGGGCCAAATGGTTCTGGCAAAAGCACAACTGCAAAAATTGCGATAGGACTTCATAAGAATATAGAAGGCAATGTAGAAAAATTTACTGATAAAATTGGATATGTTCCTCAAAAGATTTCAATTGACTGGACATTGCCACTTAAAGTGAGTGATTTTATGGTTTTAACAGATGAACTCGATGAAGAAAAAATAAATGAAGCTTTAAAATTAACGGGTGCAGATCATCTTAAAAACCAGAATTTAGGAAATTTATCTGGTGGAGAATTTCAAAGAGTGCTTCTTGCAAGAGCAGTTTCAAAAAAACCTGATCTTTTAGTATTGGATGAGCCGGTTCAAGGAGTTGATTTTACTGGGGAGATTGCATTGTATAAATTAATAAAAGAAATAGCAGATAAATTAAATTGTGGAATTTTATTAATTTCTCATGATTTGCATACTGTTATGACAGCAACAGATCATGTTATTTGTTTAAATGGCCACGTGTGTTGTTCAGGAACACCAAAAGACGTTGCAATGAATAATGAGTATAAACTGTTATTTGGCGAACAAGCTTCACAAACTCTTTCTATATATGAACATAAGCATGATCATGTTCATTCAAATGATGGAGATATAAAAAAAAATTAAATGTTTGATGATTTTTTTATAAGAGCTTTAATTGCTGGTATAGGTGTTGCTTTTGTAACAGGTCCTTTGGGCTGCTTTGTAGTTTGGAGAAGATTATCTTATTTCGGAGATACATTAGCACATTCAGCATTACTTGGTGTTACAATGGCATTGGCATTCGAAATTAATATAGCAATTTCGATATTTATCATTTCATCAGTAATAGCAATCATATTAGTTAAACTTGAAAAAAATACTAATTTGCCCGGTGATGCTTTACTTGGTCTTTTAGCTCACTCAGCATTAGCAGTTGGCTTAGTGGTAATTGGTTTTCTCTCATTTATAAGATTTGATGTCATGGGACTATTATTTGGAGACATATTAGCTGTTAATGTTGATGATTTGATAATTATATGGGGAGGAGGAGCAATAATTTTAATTGTATTAAAAATAATTTGGAAACCTTTATTTGCTTCAACAGTAAATTATGAACTTGCAGAAGCAGAAGGATTAAATCCTGATAGAGCAAAAGCAATATTTACTATTTTAATGGCAGCAATAATTGCAATTTCTATAAAAATTGTAGGACTTTTATTAATAACTGGGATGTTAATTATACCAACGGCTATGGCTCGTAACATATCAGATACTCCCAAAAAGATGGTAATTTTTTCTATATGTGGAGGATTATTATCAGTAATCATGGGTTTATTTTCTTCATTGCAATTCAATACTCCTTCGGGTCCATCTATCATTGCTGCAGCGTTATTATTATTTGTAATATCTCTATTTAAAATTAAACAGACGATACAATTGAAAAACTAATGGGAAATTGATAAAAGAAAAACTATGCTTAAACAGGAAACACTATCAAAAAATCAACAAATAGTTCTTGATTTCATTGAAAAAGTAAATGAGCCCATAAAAGCTTATTCAATTTTACATAATGTGCAAAAAAAAGGTATTAAAGCCCCTCTTCAAGTTTATAGAGCGCTTGATAAATTGGTTGAAATTGGAAAAATTCACAAAATTGAAAGTAGAAATGCTTTCGTTGCATGTAAAAATTCAAATTGTCAGATCTCAAAGGCAACAGCATTTTCAATATGTGAAAGCTGTGAAGAAGTAAGTGAAATTAGTGACAGCAAACTTTCAAAATATTTAAAAAATTTTCAAGACAAAGCTGGTATGAAATTCAATAAATATAATCTTGAATTCTTTGGGCTTTGTAAAAAATGCTCTATCAAATGAAGATCTCCAAAGGAGATAAAATAGAAGAAATTACACTTCCAAGAGATGACGGGTCTACATTTAATTTATCAGAAACACATGGAAAGAAAGTTCTTTTAACTTTTTACAGAATAGCTGGATGTAGTTTTTGCAATCTTAGATTAAACGAAATTAATAAAAGATTTAATGAGTTAGGAAATAATTTTACACATGTTGCAATATTTCACTCGCCGGTTGATAATTTAAGGTCATATATGAAAAAACATAACAATTTACCTTTTACTGTACTGGCCGATGAAGATTTTAAATATTTTCAAAAATATGAAATTGAAAGATCAATGATGAAAACATTATCTGCAATGCTATTTAAATCTCATAAAATAATACCTGCAATGTTAAAGGGATATATTCCTTTAAAAATTAAAGGTCATTTTGATATAGCTGTTACAGATGTTTTGATAAACGAACAAGGCACAGTTGATGAAGTATACTACGCCAAGAAAGATATAGCCGATCACTTCAGTTTTGAGAAAATTAAAGAATTTGCAACAAGCTAAAAACAGATGTTATTTTTTATTTTTAAAGTTGTAGCAGCAGGTTTAATTGTTGCTTTTTCAAGTTGGTTGGCTGGTCAAAATCCTAAGCTCGCTGGATTTATTATTGCATTACCGTTGGTATCACTAATAGCGATACTGTTTTCGTATTATGAGCATAATGATACAGAAAAAACAGTAATGTTTACAAAAAGTATATTTATTGCAGTACCAGCAAGTTATTTATTCTTTGTACCCTTCTTTTTTGCAAAATCTTTTAATATGAATTTTTTTATAATTTATATTACAGGTTTAATATTGCTAATAGGAGGATATTTTATCCATAGATACATAATTAATTTAATATAAAATAATAATTTTAATAAATCTTTAACATAACTGTCATAAGTATAGAGAAAGGAGTTTTATGTTTTTAAAAAAATATCTCAAATGGATAAGTACGTTTTTAGTCTTAACCGGAATATTGCTTACAAATTTAAATATATATCCAATTAATATATATTTTCATGGTCTTGGTGTAGTTGGATGGACAATATCGGGTTTTTTACTAAAAGATAAGGCCATATTAACTAATTTTGGATTACAAATTCCATTATTTGTAATTGGTATTTATAAAATTATTTTTTAATGAAAAATATTTTATTTGTATGCACAGGAAATTCAGCGAGAAGCATTATTGCTGAGAGTATTATTAATAACGAATACTCAAATAAATTTAATGCTTTCAGCGCTGGTAGTAATCCATCTGGAAAAATCAATGAAGATGTTAAAAGTTTTTTAGAGAAAAATAAAAGTTATGATCTAACTAATTATAGTTCTAAAAACTTTGAAGAATTTATTAATAAAGAATTAAAAATGGATCATGTAATAACAGTATGCAACAACGCAAATAATGAGGTATGTCCTATTTGGCCTGATAAAAATCAAATTATACACTGGGATATAGAAGATCCGGTAGCTAAACTTCAAAATGCAAATGACGAAGAAAAGCAAATAATCATTAGAAAAACTTTCAATATTATAAGTAATAAAATTAAAGATTGGATAGATGAAAAATAAAAATAGATATTTTCTTTCAGAGTTCATTGGAAGTTGCTTTCTGGTCATGATCATAGTTGGATCAGGTTTAATGGCAGAAAATCTAACTAATGATATAGCAGTAATGCTAATAGCAAACACATTGGCAACCGGAGCTGGATTGTTTGTGCTAATAACAGTATTTGCTGATGTATCTGGGGCTCATTTCAATCCATTTGTAAGTATTGCTATGACAATTACAGGAAAGTTAAAAAAAAACCTTCTACCCTTTTATATTTCTGCTCAGATACTTGGATGTTTGCTAGGTGTAGCATTAGCTAATTTCTTTTTTGAACATCAGGTTTTTGAATTATCAACAAAGTCAAGGAGTGGGATTTATATTTTTACTTCTGAAATAGTTGCTACGTTGGGTCTTATTTTAATAATTTTTGGTTCAATGAGATCAGGTAAAATAGCTGTTGCTGGATCAGTAGGTTTATATATCACTGCTGGTTATTGGTTTACCTCTTCAACTTCTTTTGCAAATCCTGCTGTAACAATAGCAAGAACATTCACAGAGTCGTTTACTGGTATAAGTTATTTAAACACTCCTTTTTATATAATTGCAGAATTAATTGGTATGTTAATTGCTGTTTATATCGCAAAAAAATTATTCTTAGAAAAAGATTGAAAAATTTAAAACTAACAAACAATATTAAATTAATTAATAAAAAATTTAAAAAAGAATTTTATCATTTTTTAAAAACCTCAAACCTTTCAATAGTAATACCCAAAATTAAGAACAAGTATATTTTGGTTTCACAAAAAAGAATTCCTATAAATCAAATTAATTTTGAGTTTCCATCTGGTATAATTGAAAAACATGAAACAGCTTTAATATCTGCTAAAAAAGAATTAATTGAAGAAACAGGATATAAATCAAGAAATAAATTAAGAAAAATTACTTCATTTTATTCTGAACCAGGTCGACTCACCACTAAAATTACTGGTTTTTTTTGTAATAATCTTATTAAAATTTCAAAGCCTGAAAAAGGAATTAAAATCCACATAGTTTCAGATCATCAAATAATTAAATTAATTGAGAATGGTAAATTTAACAATGCATCTCATATAGGAATGTATTTGTTTTATAAAAAGAAATACGCTCAATAATAATACCGAGCGTATTTCAGGGGTTTAATGTTTACAATTTAATCACAGAAGAATATTACATTTGGATTAAAGATATGTTTCAATAAAATTAAAAATATATTAAAGAAGAAAAATCACTAACCTGTAAGTTGTAATAAATTAAATTATATATTAATTATTTGAATAAATTACTCTTGGTTCTAAAAATAATTCTCTCGCCAGAGCTTTAAATCTTTTTGTGGCTTGTTTAGAAATTATTTCTTGATGTTGTGCTGGAATTTTTAAAAATACAGAGTTACCTCTTTTATACAATTTAAATTCTTCTAAAAAGATAGTTGAAATAGATGTTAGTGAGTGAGCAAATCTTAAGGCTGCACCAACTTGTTTGCTAGAAAAAATTTCATTATTATTTAAAAAAGTTAAATATTCTATTTTTGGATTGTATTTAATACTGCAGTACCTCCAATAACATGAAAGAGCTATTTGAATTCTTTCTTTATGTGAAAGTCTCAATAAAGGGGTATTTAATGTTTCTTGAAAAACTAATTCTGCCTTTTGAAAAGCACCTAGTCCCCAATCCATATGACTTAAAACACAAGCTAAATTAAGCAATTTTTCATCAAAATGTTCATTACCATCAAATACAGGTTTGATAAATTCATGATACTTTTTGTAGGTTAATCCCAAATCACCTCTCTTCTTCGAAATATATTCTAATGATTTTTCAAAAACTTGAGAGTTATCAATATTTTTAAAGTAATCTTTTGCTAGAGATCCCTCTCTAATACCGCTTATAGAACATATTATGTTTTTTGGATTTGTGACTTTCATGATCTCATCTAAAATAATAGAGCTATATGGTAGATAAGGTGTTCTAGATTTAGATATATATTCAACTGTTTTTAGTTTTGCTTTATTAAACGATGCTATTTTTTCTACAAATGATGATATAGTTTCATAATTTACTGAATACTGATGAATTATATGGACAGGATGTTTATTTTGAAACAGATGAAGTTTAAATAAAGCTCTCCATGTTCCTCCAACTAAATACAAATTTTCAAATTTTTTTTTAGATAACCATTTCTCATCTCTCAAAAGTTGTTTTATATATTTAGAAAGGTTTCTCTTTTTTACAATTGGATTATTAAGTAGTCTTAAAACACCTAAGGGTAAAGATGTTTTATTAGTAATCAAACCATTTTCAACTCGAGCTAATTCTAAACTACCTCCACCAAGATCAGCAACTAACCCATCTACATTATCAAATCCAATTTTTACACCCTCTGCTGAACAAATTGCTTCTTCCTCTCCACTTAAGATTTCTATTTTTTTTTTAAAAAGGTTTTCTACGTATTCAACAAAGGGTTTTGCATCTGTTGCTTCTCTTAAAACAGCAGTTGCTATTATTTTTAAATTAACAATTTTGGAAACATTTAAAATTTCTGAAAATCTCTTCAATACTTTTTGGGCATAATCCACACCAGATTTATGAAGTTTTCTTGACTTATCTAAATTTTTACCAAGTTCACAAACGGCTTTTTCATTGAAAAAAGGCACACGAGATGAGTTAAAATCTTCATAGATTAACATCCTGATAGAATTGGAACCTATATCAATTACTGCTAATTTAGCAGGTTTTAATTTCAAATTTTGATTATTTTTTAAAACTTTAATTTCCACTTTTAATTAATCTTAAATTTAATTTTTTTGGTTTCATTTTTAATTTAGCTTTACCTCTTCCAGATAAACTAGGATTATTCATAAAATAATCATGGGCTGAAAAAGAATCATTTTCACTATATTTAATTTTTTTATAATTTCCACTAGCATCAAGTTCCCAACTTTGTTTTTTATCTAAATAATTAGCTAACATAATTTGATCAAGAACTTGTTCGTGGACTGTTTGGTTTTCAATTGGAACTAGAAGTTCTACTCTTCGATTTAAATTTCTTGGCATTAAATCTGCTGATGAAATAAAAACTTTTGCATCTCTACTAGGCATTGTTTTTCCATTTGCAAAACAATAAATTCTTGAGTGTTCCAAAAATCTTCCAATCATGCTTTTAACTATTATATTTTCAGATTTATCTTTAACTCCAGGTCTTAAACAACAGACACCTCTTACAAATAAAAATATCTTTACTCCAGCATTTGAAGCTTCGTAAAATTTATCAATTATCGCTGGATCTACTAAGGAATTCATTTTGGCCCATATTTCACCTTTTTTACCTTTTTTGACATTTGTTATCTCGTTAGCAATACATTTGTTCAAGGTTTCCCTAAGATTAATTGGTGATATAGATATTTTACTAAGATTTCGTGGTTTTGAATAACCAGTTACATAATTAAAAAATTTTTCCACATCAGTTGCTAATTTTTTATCAGAACTAAATAAAGATAAGTCAGTATAAATTTTTGCATTAACTGGGTGATAATTGCCAGTTCCCAGATGTATATAAGTTTGAATTTTTCCCTGCTCTTTTCTTAATATTAAAGATGATTTTGCATGTGTTTTATATTTTGCAAAACCATAAACTATTTGAATTCCTGCTTTTTCTAAACTTCTTGAAAGTTGAATGTTTGCTTCTTCATCAAATCTTGCTTTGATCTCTATTAAAGCGGTTACTGTCTTTCCATTTTCAGCTGCTGTTATTAAGGCTTTAACAATTGGAGAATCTAGCGTTGTTCTGTATAGAGTTTGTTTAATTGCTATAACTTTTTTATCATATGCAGCTTGATTTAAAAACTCAACGACAGCATCAAATGTTTCAAAAGGGTGATGAACTATTAAATCTTTTTTTTTTATAGTATCAAAAAAATTATTATTAAACTCCTTTAATCTCTCAACCTCCCTGGGATTAAAATTTTTAAATCTTAATTTAGAATTTTTAATTTTACAAACTTGGTCTATATCTTGAATTCCAACAATGCCTTCAATTTCATAGATGTATTCAGATTTTACGTTTAACTTATTGGTTATAAACTTAATTAAGTCATTATTACTATTTTTTAAAATTTCTAAACGTACTATGTCACCTGTTCTTCTTCTTTTTAAAGCCAATTCAAAAGATCTTACTAAATCTTCGGCCTCCTCTTGAATTTCTACATCACTATCTCTTATAACTCTAAATAACATTTTTTTATCTAAATCATGATCAGGAAATATTTCAGAGGCAAAAAAACTTATAACATCATCTATAATTAAAAATTTTTTAAAACTTTTATTTCCATCTATTTCAATAAATCTTGATAAAGCTTTTGGAATTACTATTATTGTATTTAAAGTCCTTTTTTTATTTTTCTTATTTAATCTCATAACTAATGCTCTTCCTTGATTTGCAATAAATGGAAAGGGATGAGCTGGGTCTATTGCTGATGGGGTTAGCAGAGGGTAAATTTCTTCATTAAAAATTTTAAATAATCTTTTTTGTTCAGGTTTACTTAAATTTTCAGGTTTAACTATACTTATATTTGCTTTTTTTAATTGAAGAATTAAATCTCTATATATTTTATTTTGTTTATTAAGAAGATTATTTGTTTCCAAAATAACTTCACTCATTTGTTCATCAGGAGTAAGACCATCAGAACTAAGTGAATCTACATCTTGTTTGATTTGACTATATAAACCTGCAACACGAACCATGAAAAATTCATCTAAATTTGATCCAGCTATAGATAAAAATTTAATTCTTTCATAAAGAGGATTTTCAAAATTTTGGGCCTCAAGAAGAACTCTGTCGTTGAATTTTAGCCAAGACAGCTCTCTATTTATGTATTTAGATTTTAGTGTTTCTTTATCTTGTTTTTTTAATGCAGTCATATATTTAAAATTTATGCTTAAATTATACGTTATGCGTCATGCAAAATCTAGCTGGGACCACCCAAATCTTGATGATCATGAAAGACCATTAAGTAAGCGTGGCGAGAAAAATGCAAAAAAGATTTGTGAATTTTTTGTTAAAAAAAATTATAAGTTTGATTACATATTACTTTCATCATCAAAAAGAACAAAGAAAACCCTAAAAATTTTATTAAAAAAAATAGATAAACCAAAAAAAATTATTTCTTCAAAAAAATTATACTTATCAAGTGAAGATAAAATTATAGATATAATAAAAAAAATACCAAAAAAATATAAATCAGTGCTTTTAATTAACCATGAACCTACTGTTAGAAATCTAATACGATCACTGACAAAAAATCACAACAACAACCATTTTAAATTATTAAACTACAAATTTCCGACATCGGCATTTGCAAAAATTTATTTTGATTTTAATGAATGGAATAAATTAGATGGAAATGGTTTAATTAAAGAATTTACTAGACCTAAAGACCTTCAAGATTCTAAAGAATAACCTGCTGATCTTACAGTTCTAATTAAAGGCTTAGTATTATCTATATTAATAGCCTGTCTTAATCTTCTAATATGCACATCGACAGTTCTAGTTTCAACGTAAATATTTTCTCCCCAAACATTGTT
>CACNAX010000018.1 GCA_902618565.1 uncultured Pelagibacteraceae bacterium | reverse complement strand
TTATCTTAACAAATAACTTAACGCTAATAAATCTCTCAAAAAATATTAAGTCAACTATTAATTGAATTGAAATGTGAATTATTTTATATAATCATTATTTATGCACTCAATTTCAAAAATCTCAAAAAATGGGACTTATCTCCAAGTAATTTGGGATGACGGGAAAGAAAGTAAATTTAATTATATGTGGCTGAGAGATAATTGTCCAACAGCACACGATAAAGATTCTAGGCATCGAATGTTTAATATTTTAGATGTGTCAGAAAATATAAACCCAAAAAAATATAATCTTAATAGTGATGGTAAATTAGAAATAGAGTGGAGCGAGGGAAATCATGTAAGCCATTATGATATTAATTGGCTTAGAGAAAATTGCTACACAATAAAAAATAACGAAGAATACAAATCACCTTATCAATTTTGGGATGGCAGTTTAGAAAAAAATATTGATAGTATATACATAGATCATAATGAAATAATATCTTCTGAACAGGGATTAATAAAATGGTTAGAACTTCTTCATTATAAAGGAATAGCCATAGTTTATAATGCTCCAGTAGAAAAAAATTCTGCGTTTCCTGTTTTAAACAGAATTAGCCACACAAGAGAGACATTTTTTAAAACACCTTTTGAAGTTATAAATATACCAAAACCGAATAACTCAGCTTATACAGCTCATGCACTTCAAAATCATATGGATTTACCATGGTTTGAAAATCCTCCAGGGTATCAATTTTTGCATTGTTTAGTTAATTCAGCAAAAGGAGGTGACTCATCAGCAGTAGATGCATTCGCTGTTGCAGAATATTTAAAGAATAACGACAGAGATACTTTTGATACGCTAACAAAAATTCCTTTAAAGTTTAGAGACAAAGATTATACACAAGAAGCTCATAGAAGCTTTTATGGCACTGCAATAAGTCTAACAAAAGACGGTGACTATAATGATGTTAGATTTAGTACTGCAACTATGGACGCCTTAGATTGTCATCCAGATCAAATGGATAAAGTTTATAAATCTCATCATAAATTTGGAAAACTTTTACATGATGACAAATTTCAAATAAAATTTAGGCTAAGACCAGGAGATATATATACATTTAATAATAGAAGAGTACTTCACGGACGAACAGAATTTGATCCAAATTCTGGACACAGACACCTGCAAGGTTATTACATGGATAGAGATGAAATTGTGGGTAGATTAAATTATCTTAAGAAATAAAAAAAAGGGCTTTGAAAATCAAAGCCCTTTTTATCTAATTTATTTTAAAGTTATTATGGAAGCCAACTTTTCCATTTATCTGGATTGTTGTCTAACCACTCATTTACAACTTCTTTTACATCTCTTTTCTTAATATCAACTTCAACTAACATTTTAGCTTGGTCAATATTTTGTAAAGACATTTTTTCAAAGAACTTCTTAGCATCAGCATGTTCTGCACTAGCAAAAGTAGCTGGGTTTCCGTAGTTCATAGTGTAATCTTTAGCCCAACCAGTTGCTGGCCATGCAGCAGTTCCACAATCTTTCCAGTTATTTGCTTCAGTAAAGCTGTCACAAGTTTTGTGTTCTGGAAGTTGTACACCAACCATATCATACTCACCAAAGAACCAATGTGGTGACCATAGATAAAGTAGGAATGGCTCTTTTCGCATGTAAGCAGCTTTTGCTTCTGCGATAGCAGCAGCTTCTGTTCCAAGTTCATCAGCCTGGAAGTCTATTCCTAAAAGATCAAGTCTTTTTTGGTCATGACAGTTCCAACCTGCAACCGGACATCCAATAAGTCTACCTTTATTACCACTTTCAATTGTTGCAAATTTTGCTTTGTGTTTATTTAAGTCTTTCCAAGTTTTAATACCTAGTTCTTCAGCAGCGTATCTTGGTATCCAGTAGTCTGACATACCGATTATTCCTGCTGTTCCAAGTAAGTCTACACTTCCATCACCATTGTATGTACCAACGACTTTACCTTCGTATATTAAGTCCTCTTTTAACATAACTGTGTCAGCTTCAGCGTAACTTGGCCAACTTTCGCAAGCGAAGTCTAATTCACCTGCGGCGATTGCTTCCCATAAACCAGTTCCTGAAGGAAATACAGTTTGTTTAATTTTGTATCCCATTTCTCTTTCAAGAATTGCTACGGCAACTTCGCACGTAATTATCCCACCAGTCCAATCTGCTATAGCTGCATGAAGTCTTTTGGCTGCATTGGCTTGACCAAAGCTTCCAATTAACAGAGCTACAGAAAGAATTAGTGCTGATATCTTTTTTGATAACTTCATTTATTTCCTCTCTTTTAATTAATTAAAAACACATTTTAGATCAAAATGTATAAGTATGTAAACCACGCAAATAGTACTATTTGTCTTAACTTATTAAGCCTAAAGCTTCTCTTTGTTTCTTAGTCCAAGCAAGTGTAATTCTATCAATAATAATAGCTAGTAATACGATTCCAATTCCTGCTGCCAATCCTCTTCCAGTATCTGATCTCGCAAGACCATTAAATACTTCTAAACCTAAACCCTTACCACCAATAAGTGGTGTAACTATTTGCATAGCAAAAGCCATAATTACAGTCTGATTAAATCCAATAACTAAACTTGGAATAGCTAATGGGAACTTAACTTTATTTAATGTTTGAATAAGTGTTCCACCAAATGATCTCGATACTTCAGAGTAAGTGCCAGAAACCTGTGTTAAACCTAGTGATGTTAATCGAATTATTGGTGGAATTGAATATATTACAGTTGCAAGAACAGCTGACACTGTTCCACCACCAAAAAACATTAGAACAGGAATTAAATAACAGAAATAAGGAAGTGTTTGCATTGCATCCAACACAACGTTTTGAATATTTCTAAATCTTTCATTGTAAGATGCAATTATTCCAAGAGGAACTCCTATAATAAAACACAGCACTACAGATACAAGTACTGAAGATAAAGTTATCATTGATTGTGTCCATATTCCACATGCGCCAATAAATAGAAGAAGGACTGCGGTAATTATTGCAAATCTTATTCCAACAGTTACATAACCTAAAGCCGAAAATACTGCTAATGTATACCACCAAGGTATTTGAGTTAAAAAAACATCTAAAGGTCTTAACAAATTTAAATAAACAAAAGCTCTTAAACCTTTTGCAAAAGAAATAAATCCTGGATTTACAGTCAAGCTTTCCACTGCATTAGTAATTGGTTGTCTTATTGATAATTTCCATTCTTTTGGAAATGTTCCTATTTCTAAAAAGTAATGATCTATAAATGCAATTAGAAATAAAACTATAAAATAAGGAATAACATAGTATCTTTTGCTAATGAATTCACCGATATTTTCTGCTGTAGATTTATTAAAAATTGAAACTAGGACTCTAAATACTGTTGCTATAGTAGATGTAACTGTTTGACATATGATTTTTAAAATCTTATTTCCAAAACTTAATGGAGTTTCTAAAATTTTTGCAATTTGATATTTTTCCCAACTTTGTGGAAGTAAATAAAATCTTTGAACATCTGAAGGAAGTCTTTCTTTATCTTTACTAAACGCTAAACTAAATCTGTCAAACATTATAGCCATAAATAAAATACATAGCCCACCTTCCATTGCCCAACCAACATCCAATCTTCTTATTGCTTGCCAAACTTGACCACCAATACCTTCGGCACCTATAAAACATGCAAGAACCACTAATGCCAATGCCATCATTATTACCTGGTTAATCCCCATCATTATACTTGGTAAAGATAATGGAATTTTAATTTTAAATAACAATTGAAGTTTACTTGAACCAAAGGAAGTGGCAGACTCAATAGTTTGAGCTGGCACTTGTCTTATACCAGTGTTTGTCAATCTTATTATTGGAGGCATTGCATATATCATTGTAGCTAATATTGCTGGTGCACCTCCTATCCCAAAAAAAAATAATGCTGGGAACAAATATACAAATGCCGGCATTACTTGCATAGTATCCAAGACTGGCTTCATAAAATTTTCAAATCTATTACTTTGTGAACACAAGACACCCAGTATAAATCCAAAAAACACACATAATAAAACTGACAAACCCATCAATGCTACTGTTTGCAAGGATGGTTCCCACATTCCTGTTGCCCCCCAAAAATAAACTACAAAAGAAGAGTAAATTCCCAATCGTAAACCACCTGCAATTATGCATGGTATTACTATTATTGCAGCTATCAAAATCCAAGGAGACTCTAGTAAAAAATCTTCTAAAAAATAGTAAGTTTCTTTTATATAGCTTGCTATAATTTTAGTGACCCATCTGTAATTTTTTTTTAAATAATCTTCTCCGTCATTCACCCAAGCTGTAAACGTAAATTTATCAGTGACTTCTTTAGGAAATTTTGAAGGCCCTTCACTTTGAGTCGATAGCCATAGGGCTACCAAAAAAACAACTCCAATAATTACATAACTTATTATGTTTTTTGATTGATTTGATTTATCTATTAAATCAGTTCTAGTAGCCATGTTCGCAAGTTAAAATAAATAATTTTACATTTAAAGTAAAATATTGTCTATTTTTGGGGTAATATTATTTATTAAAAATGTCTGTAGAACAAAAAATCACCTGTACAAATATATGGAAGTTATTTGGACCAGACGAAAAAAGAATTATTAAAAACCTTGATAAAAATTTAAGTATTAAGGAAGTTCAAGAAAAGACAGGACATGTTGTTGCTGTAAAAGATGTCAGTTTCTCAATTCAAAAAGGTGAAACATTTGTGGTAATGGGATTATCTGGTAGTGGAAAATCAACACTTGTGAGATGTATTTCTAGATTGATTGAACCAACAGCCGGTATAGTGAAAATGGATGATGTTGAAGTTACAAAAATGAGTGCAAGTGAATTATTAGAATTAAGAAGAAATAAAATGAGCATGGTTTTCCAACATTTTGGTTTATTTCCTCATAGAACAGTCCTAGAAAATATTGGTTATGGATTAGAAGTAAGGGGAACAAAAAAAGATATAAGAACAGAAAAGTCAATGGAAGTTTTAAAAATGGTTGGCTTAGATGGTTGGCATAATAATTATCCAAGGGAATTATCTGGAGGTATGCAGCAAAGGGTAGGACTTGCAAGAGCGCTAGCTGTGGATCCTGAAATATTAATTTTTGATGAACCTTTTTCAGCTTTGGATCCTTTGATTAGAAGAGAAATGCAAGATGAGCTTTTAAAGATCCAAGAAAAGCTTCAAAAAACTATGGTGTTTATAACTCACGACTTTTTAGAGGCAATTAAAATGGGAGACCACATTGCAATCATGAAAGATGGAGAAGTTTCTCAAGTTGGTACACCTGAAGAAATTGTATCTAATCCAAAAGATCAATATGTTAAAGATTTTTGCGAAGATGTTCCTAAGTATAAAGTATTAAGCGCAGGCAAAGTCATGAGAACAGAGTGCTGTAATGAAACAAAAAATTTATTTGAGAATGGAAAAGATAATATTTTAGATAATTCTAAAATTGAAAATTTAATAGATAGGCTAATTGATAATGATAAAACCTATCCAGTAGTTTGTAATGAAAGTGGAAAGCTATTAGGTGAAATAGATAGAGTAATAGTCATGAAATCTATGAGATCAAATCAATAAATTTGCTTATTACCTTCTATTGTTTTCTTTTTAATATTATCTCTCCATATAATAATCATACCAGCAAAAATAATTACTATTACTCCAGGAAATAGTTGGCTCCATGGAGCTTCATTAAAGAAAATCCAACCAAGAATAAAAGAAGATGGTATTCCAAGATACTCAAATGAAGCTATTTTACTTGCCGAAATTAAACGATAAGAATAAATAAATAATATTGCTGCTGTACCACCTAAAACTCCAGTCATTGTCATCAAAATAAAATCTTTAACATTTTTAATTTCAACATGTCCTGTAGTTACAAAAAATAATAGTAAACCACCAATAACGTTAAATATTAATGTGTATAATTGAATTTTTGCTGTTGAATGATTGCCTTGAATGAATTTTAAAATTATCACAGTGAAAGCCCATGCTATAGCGGTTAGAATTGGAAAGATTGAGTACAAACTAAAAATTTCACTTGTTGGTTTCATTATCATTACTACACCAACAAAACCTATTATGACTGCTGACCATCTATAAATACCAATTTTTTCACTTAATAAAATTATTGATAGTATTACTATGAAGAAAGGTGATGAGAAGGTTAAAGTCATTGCTGTTGCAAATTCTAGATTTACTACTGAGATAAAAATGAATACATTCATAGAAAGAAAACATATTCCTCTCAAGCAACTCAATATCAAAAACTTATTTCCTATGTTTTTAAATATTGTTGAAAATTCATTTGTGAATAAGATCAATAATAGCAAAGGTATAATTGCTGCTACATTTCTAAATAAAGTTAATTGAATTATTGAGTATTCATCACCTAAAAATTTTATAATAACCATGTAAAGATCTATACACAAAATTGCTAAGAGCATTGTAGCAATTGCTAAATATGTTTTTTTTAAATCTGTTTTTTCAGATGAAATTTTCATTTAATAATGTTGAAATTAGTATAAGTTTTTAAAATATTATGCAAAATTTTAAGCTCAATGAAGAATTTTTATTAAATAATCAGGATTGGACTTTTCCAACTTTTACAGCTTATGGGCCTGGAAGATTTAAAGAAATTGGAAAGTTTTGCAAAAATTTTAAAATAAATAATGCATTAATTGTTACTGATAGTGGTAGTGTAAATTTACCATTTATAAGTGATTTACAAAATTTACTTAATGATTCAAAAATCAAATCAGATGTTTATTCAAATATATCGCCAAACCCTAGAGATGATGAAATAGATTCAGGATGTAAAAAATTTCGTGAAGGTAATCACGATGCAATAATTGCAATAGGTGGTGGAAGTGCAATGGATGGAGGAAAAGCAATTTCTCTTACAGTTAACAGTGGTGTGCCGTTATGGGATTTTGAATTTGAAAAAGAGCCACCAAAATTAACTATGGAAAATCCTTTTCCAAAAATAATTACTATTCCAACTACAGCAGGAACTGGCGCTGAAACAGAAGTTACCGCCATGGTCACTCATCTTGAAAAAGGAATGAAGTTTTGTTTATGGCATCCAGATGCCCGACCATGTTTAGCTTTAGTAGATCCAGAGCTAACTTTAAAATTACCGGCAAATCTTACTGCCTGGACCGGTATAGATGCAATGATACATGCAATTGAGGGTTATAGCGTTCCTATGTTTCATCCACTTTGTGATGGTTCTGCATTAGAAAGTTTAAATTTAATTTCAAAATCACTTTATGCAGCTGTGGAGGAACCTGATAATCTCCTAGCTAGAGGAGGAATGATCATAGGATCTTATTTGGGCGGAATAGCTTTCTTAAAAGGGCTAGGTTTAGTTCATGCAATTTCACATATGGTTGGAGCTGAATATAATACTCATCATGGATTGACTAATGCAATTATACTTCCCACAGTCATGAAATATAATTTGCCTGGATTAGAGGAAAAAGTAAAAAGAATGTCAGAGGCTATGCAATTTGAAAACCATTCAATTGAAAATTTTCAAGATAACTTAAATATAATACTAGATAGATTAAAAATACCTAAAGGATTAAATGAATTGGGAGTGCCAGAGGATTGCCAAGACAGAATAGCAAAGAAATCAATGTTAGACCAAGCTTATGGACAAAATCCTAAAAAGGCATCATTAGATGAGGTCAAGACTTTAGTTTTAGAGAGTATTAGACAAGCAAGATAGGTTTGATTAAGTGCTTGAGAATTTTTCTGTACATCAAATAATTTCAAAAATAAAAAAAAGAGAAATTAAAATAGTAGAGGTACTAAATTTCTATTTAGATAGAATAAAAAAATTCAATCCAAAATTAAATGCTATTATTTCACATATAGATGAAACAAAAATTACTGAAGAAGCAAAATTAAAAGATGAAAATTTTAATAGTGATAATGACAAAGATGATATTTATGGTCTTCCAATTGCTGTTAAAGAACTATTTGATATTAAAAATGAGGTAACATGTTATGGATATAAAGAGTTATTAAAAAATATCCCAAAACAGGACTCTTTATTAGTAGATAATTATAAAAAAAACGCAATTTTAATTGGTAAAACAAATCTATCTGAATTTGCTGTTGGTTGTCATACTACTAACAGAGTTTATGGAGCAACCTCAAATGTTTACGATTATAGTAAGTCAGCAGGAGGTTCTTCTGGTGGTGCAGCAGCAGCTGTTGCGGCAAATTTAATTCCTTTTGCAGATGGTACAGATATGATGGGATCTTGTAGAAACCCTGCGGCATTTGCAAATATTTATGGATTAAGACCAACACCTGGTGCGATTGCAGAAGATAGATTTGAAATTAAAAATTTAAAAGATTTTCCTTTAATGTCTACAACTGGATGTTTTGCTAGGACTCCCAATGACATGGAATTTTTATTTAATTATATAAAAGGAAAGAATGTAAAGGATAAATTTTCTTTCGATCTTAAAGATATAAATAATAAAAAACTTTCAGATTTAAAAATTGGATGGTGCATTGATCTAAATGAACAATATAAGTATGAAGATGGAATTATAGATTTATGTGAAAATATTTTAAAAAAATTACAATCAAATAGTTTAAATGTTGAAAATTTAAAAACTGAAATTAACCCAGGAGAGTTATGGTATTCTTGGACAACATTAAGAGCCAAAACATTATATGAAAACTTTTTATTATATAATTTAAAAAATTTAAATGAATTACCCCCTCAAGCATATTGGGAATTTGAAAAAGGGAAAAGCATCGAAACAAAAGATGTTTTAAATGCAATAGAAATAAGAAATAAATATATGGATAAAATTCAAAACTTATTTAAACATTATGATTTTTTAGCATTACCTTCGGCTCAACTATTTCCATTTGAAAAAAACCTAAATAATCCAGAATTTATCAATAGTAATAGAATTGACACTTATCATAGATATATGGAAGTTTATACATTATCAAGTTTGCTTGCTTTACCAACTATATCTATTCCAGTAGGTTTTAATAATAAAGGTCTACCAATGGGCATGCAGATTATAGCAAATGTTAAAGAAGATAATAAAGTAATTAACTTTGCTAAATCTTATGAAGAAATTTTTAAGTTTTCAAAATTTAAACCAAAATTAATGCAATAATAATGACCAGACACCCTCATCATTTTAAAATTTCATTTGCATTAGCTATTGCTGCCGGTTCATGGGGAATTTATTGGTTACCTCAAAGAATACTAGAAGATGGAGGTTTGACTGGTGGCTGGGGAACAATATCCCAAATGGCAGTTGGAATATTAATATTATCACCAGTCGCAATTTGGAGAGTTATAAAAGGAAAGTCTATTGGATTGGAATTTCCTCTCACCGGTTTTTTAGTTGGAAGTGGATTTGTTTGTTATGCTCTTAGCTTTCTTCTTACTGATGTGGTTAAAGCATTAATCATGTTTTACATGATACCTGTTTGGACAACAATATTTGAAATTATATTTTTAAAAAAGAAATTTGGTTGGAAGAGGGTAATCACATTAGGTTTAGCACTTGGAGGTTTGTGGATTGTATTCAGTCAAGAGAATATAATTCCTTTACCTCAAAATGCAGGGGATTGGTTGGCCCTTGCTGGAGGCGCACTATTTGGTGCTGGTTTAATTAGAATGGAAATAATTAAAGCAGATGGAGTCTTTCCAATAATATTCACATTCTTTTTTTACGGAGGTTTAGCCAGTATACCTATTGGGTTATTATTAGTAGATTATTTAGGACCAGTTCCATCAGTGGAGGTTATCATGTCAATGTCCACTTTTTTATTACTTATATCGATATTTTATTTTATTCCTACAGGGGTAATAATTTTTTGGGCTCCAAGTAAATTAGGAGCTGGCTTATCATCTATTTTATTTTTAGCTGAAATAATTATTGGTGTTGTTAGTGCTAGTATTTTAACAAATGAACCTTTTGGTTGGAGAGAAACTCTAGGAAGTATTCTAATAATTCTTGGTGGTGTAATTGAAGTTGTATATGTTCCAAAATCAGAGAAGAACTTAGCATAATGAATATTAATGAATTATTGAAATCAAAAAAAAAAGTTTTCTTAGATGGTGGAACAGGTTCAGAAATTCAGAGACTTGGTGGAAAAATGGGACCAGCATTTTCTGGCTTAGCAAATGTTTTCTCACCAGAAATAGTAATTAAAGTACACGAAAGTCATATAAACGCCGGATGTGATATGATTACAACCAATACTTTTGGAACTGCAAGACATTGTCTTGAGCCTTCAAATTTAGGAGATCAGACAATAAAAATTAACATTGATACAGTTAAGTTAGCAAGACAAGCAGTCAAAAATTCTGGAAAAAAAATTAAAATTGCTGGAAGCATGTCAACATATTTAGCTTTGGCTGAAAATGAATTTAGACCTGACACAAAATTTGTACCATCATTTGCAAAAGAAGAAAAAAATTATAAAGAACAAGCGAAAGTATTAAAAGAAGAGGGAGTCGAAGTACTTATTCTTGAAATGCTTTTAGATATTGATCACGCTAAAATTTTGCTAAATGCAGCTTTGGAAACTGGTTTGCCTGTCTGGGTTGGATTAAGTTGCTGCATAAGTAAATTTGATGATACCGTAGTAGGTAGAAATTTTAGAGCAGAGAAAGAGAGATCTATTATATATGACCCTTTAAAATATCCTGATGAGCCAAAATTCCTTCCTGAAGATAAAATTATAAATTTTGCTGAAATAATTAATTCACTCAAATCTATTGGTGGAGATGTTTATGGCATAATGCATAGTTGGTTTATTGATACAAAAGAAGGAATGAAAGTTTTAAAATCAAATTGGAATGGGCCAATTATGTTCTACCCAGAAATTCATAAATTTGACACTAGTACTATGCAAGCATTAATAACTGAAAATGAAATTGAATTTGCTGATAAGTGTTCTGAGCTAATAGACGATCAGGTAAAAATTATCGGGGGTTGTTGTGGCGTAACAGATAAACATTTAAAATCCTTGATAACAAAATTTTCTTAAATTAGTAATCTTTACTAATTATTTGGTCTATCATATTTACCATATCTTTTTTATATTTTTCATTTGTTGCTGATTTAGTCTCTAAGACAGAAAAAAACGCGGCAACAACTTTTGTTTTCAAATTTATTCCTAAAAATTGACCCCCATACCCAGAGTGACCAATCCAGTTACCGCATTTCATTAATGAATTAACATAACAGACAAATTTATCCTTAGATAATTGAATGTATTTGGGTCCCTCGCTATTAATAGTTTTACTCAAAAAAGTTTTAGAACCAATATTTTTTCCATTTATACCTTTTCCAAACCTAGAAAAAAGTAAACCCATTCTTAAAAAATCTCTTGTAATTAAACTTCCGCCCCCAGACATCCACGGTGTTCCGAATCTATCTGTACCTATATACAAACCTTCTTCAAATCCTGTTGCTTCAACTGTTTCCAACAGCCATTGTCTTAAACTTTTTTTACTTACTTTTTCTACAATTAGTCCAATAACATCGGTATTAGCTGATTTATAATGCGCCAGATCAGTGTAATTTTTTAAATCTCTGCTTTTTAAAGCTTTAATTGAATTTAAATATTGTTCCTGGCTTTGAATATTTTTGCCTTTAATGGGCAGTCTCCATCCTCCCACAGGTTCATGTAGAAATGAAGACGAATAAGCTTTTGTATAATCTTCGCTATATAAATTTACAATGTTCATGTTCAATACGTCTTTTACTTTTGCATTTGCATAACCACTGCCAATTTTTGGCAAGTAAAATGAAATTTTCTTATTTAAATTAATTAGTTTTCTGTCTATCAGCTCTCCCACAAATAAATGTATAAACATTTTTGTAATTGACATAATTGTTTGAGGTTGACTTGTAGAAAAGTCCTTTGCGTACTGCTCGAATAAAATATCCTGATCTTTACCAACTATTAGAGAGCAAAAAGCTTTATTATTAGTTACCTTTTTTACAGAAGATAATTTACCAATTCTCTTATTAATTTTTTTTTTTAATTTTAGAACAAAATCTGATCTAAGGTATATTCCATATCTATTAATTTTATATAAATTTCTAAAACCCAACCTCCTTTTATTTGGAAGATTCCATTGAGCTTTATTATCTTTTCTTGTAACTAGTTCTGGATTTTTTTCTGAAATAATTTTTTTCAAATTAGTATTTTTTATCCAAACTTAAGAGATTTATTCTTCTCGTAATTTTGATGATAGCCTTCTGCTTTGCAATAGTTTTTTTCTTTGGAAATCTTTGTAGTAACTTTTCCATCTAATTTCTCATTCATTTCTTTTAAAATTTTCTCTGCTGTATTTTTTTCATTATCATTATTATAAAATATCTCAGAGCGATATTGAATTCCTACATAAGTTCCTTGCCTATTTTTTTGAGTTGAGTCATGAAGTTTAAAAAATAATCTGACCATATCTTCATAGCTTAATATATTTTCATCATATTGAACTTTAACTACTTCTATGTGACCTGTGTCTCCACCACAAACTGCTTTATAAGTAACATTAGGATCGTCACCCCCACAGTAACCACATTCGGTAGATAATATTCCTTTTATACCATCGTATTTAGTTTCGTCCCAAAAACAACCAATACCGCCAATAAACGTTTTCATAATTTTACAATATATTATTACTTCAAAATTGAAACAGCTTTTATCTCTTCAACTCCTATACCACAACAACCGCCAATAATTTTTACACCTTTACTAACCCATTTTTTTGCAACTTCCAAATAATCGGTAGATGAAAAATCATCTACAAATTTCCAATTTGGTTTTTCGTAAAAGCCTTTATTTGGGTAAGCACCGATAACTCCATTATAATTTTTTAATGCTGTCTCTAAAGCTGCATTTGTTGTTTTAATATCTGAGTGAGCAATTAAAATTGGTCCATTATGTAATTTACTAAAACTTTTCAACGATTCTTCTAAATCCTCGTAAATTTCAGTTTTATTCTTAACATCATCATAGCCAAGCGTAACATTTTTTGTATTCTGCTCTATTACACAGGAAATAGAAAGCCAAACTGGCAACTTTATATTTGAAGAACACTCAAGCATAGTCTCCACGATTTCTGCTTGAGATGTCATTGCTTCTAAAATAATTAAATCAACACCCTCATTTGATAAAATTTTAATCTGTTCATTAAAACTTGGCTTCATATTCTTTGTTCCAAGTTTAAGAAAACTGCCATAACTCGAAACACTTCCTGCTAAACAGACGCTCTTTTTTGAATTATGAATTGCTTGTTTTGCAATTATAACTGCTTGTTTATTAAATAATTCAATTGAGTTTTCATATCCATGTTTTCTAAGAGAAATTGGAGTTGTAGCATAAGTATTTGTTGTAATAACATCAGCACCTGCATCAATATAATCTTCATGAACTTCTTTTAGAAATCCTGGGCTATCTACCGAACATTTTCCACACCAAATGTTTTTATCCATTTTAGCTCCTTTTTTTTCAAGTTCGGCACCTATACCTCCATCAAGTAAAATAAATTTTCCTTGATCGATTTTTTCTTGAATTAAAGCGTAAGACATTAATTGTTTGTGAAGGCACAAATTTTATTATTATCGAGATCTCGAATATATGAATAGTAAACTCCAGAACCTTCTGGTCTTTCACCACCAGCTCCCTCACTTTTTCCACCTGCCTTAAGTCCAATCTCATGAAACTTGTCAACTATTTCTCTTGATGATGTAATAAATGAAACTTGAGTTCCATTTCCATTAGTTGCCTCTTTCATATTGACAGGTTTAGTCACATAAAACTCTATAGTTCCATCACCATTTTTTTCTGTATAACCAGCACAAACTTCATCATTATAATTTCTTTCCAAATTTAAAACTTTTAAGACTTCATCATAAAAAATTATTGCTTTATCTAAGTTATTGGTTCCCACCATTACATACCCAATCATAAAATTACCTTTACAAAAAATTCTTCAACTGAAGATTGTTTTTTTTTTCAAATTTTTCATTATTCCAACAATAATCAACATCATTTTAATATATTTTTAAACTGTATGTAATTAAAATTTAATAAAAAAATAATAAAGTAAAATTGTAAAACAATTAAAGAGAGGAAACTATGAAAAAAATACTTAGTGTTTTAACAATTCTATTTACTTTCTCTTTTACATCACACAGCTATTCAAAAA
This sequence comes from uncultured Pelagibacteraceae bacterium, assembly GCA_902618565.1. Classification (GTDB taxonomy): domain Bacteria; phylum Pseudomonadota; class Alphaproteobacteria; order Pelagibacterales; family Pelagibacteraceae; genus Pelagibacter. Next base: position 5,171 of record CACNAX010000018.1, on the reverse strand, counting down.
CAGAAATTCATTGGTGGTACGGAAACAGCGGTTTTCTTGGTGATGTAATTATTGAAATTGCAAATAGATTTAATGCTTCACAAGATCAATATACGGTCATTCCTACAGGAAAAGGAAGTTATGAAGATAACATGGCGGCAACTATTGCTGCATTTAGAGCAGGAGACCAACCACACTATTCACAGGTTTATGATGCTGGTGCTGCAATAATGGTAGCTCAAGTAAAAAATGGTGTTGTTATTGGTTTTGAAGAAATGGCAGAGAAATATGGTATTGAAGTAGATGCTGACAACTATATTCCAGGCATTAAAAATTTCTATGCTGACTCTGATGGAAAAATGATTGGTGTGCCTTTCAATAGCTCAACTTGTTTGATGTATGCAAACATGGACATATTGAAAGAAGTTGGAATTGAGTCAGTTCCGAAAACTTACGAAGAGTTTGAGGCTATGGCTCCAAAAATTAAAGCAGCTGGATATATTCCTTTAGTTCAAAGTCATTTTCCTTGGATCTGGACAGAAAATTTCTTTTCAAGACACAATCTACTTATGACTGATGGAAACAATGGTTACGATGCCGTTCCTACAAAAACTTTATTTGCGGAGACAGAAGCATTTGTTTACCACTGGAAAAAAGTTAAAGAGTGGTATGATAAAGGTTTATATGGCTACAAAGGTAGAGCTTGGGGAGACAATCAAGCACCATTTATAGCAGGCGAAGCTGCCTTTTGGTTTGGTTCTGCTGCATCATTCGGTGGAATGAAAGGTGTTGTGCCAAACTTTACAGTTAATCATATACCTTACTGGGATTCAGTAACTAAAGGAAAAGAGTATCCAACTTTTATAGGTGGTGCCGCTAACTGGATCTTAAATGGTCATACTGAGGAAGAGTACAAAGGACTTGCTAAATTTATAGAATTTATGGGTTCTCCAGAAATGGATCTGTATTATCATAATATGACTGGTTACTCTGCAGTGACCAAAGGTGGTATAGAGTTAGCTGAAACTATAAACTTCTATAGAGCTTCTCCATATCATAAAGCAGTTGGTGAACAATTAAGCTTAGAAGGTTCTACTATTCCTGGTGGATATAGAGCTGGTAACTGGCCGCAAATTCGTGAGGTAATTTATGAAAATGTTGAGCCTATGTTAAACGGCAAAATATCTATCGAAAAAGGATTGCAGAACATGGATAAAGGTGCAGCTAAATTGTTAAAGCAATTTGCTAAAACTTTGTAAGAATACTTAAAACAATAAGGAGGGTATTAATTTACCCTCCTTATTTATTTTTATAAAAGTATGAAAAAAGTCCAATTTAAATCTAGTTATTCACAATATTTGTTCTTAGCTCCACAGCTAGGAATTTTATTAATTTTTTTATATTGGCCAATCATTCAAACTTTTAGAGATGCATTTACAATGCAAGATGCATTTGGTTTTGGAACCCAGTTTGTGTGGTTTGATAATTTTTTATTTATTTTTGATGATCCAGCTTATTTTATAGCTTTTAAGTTTACTATTATTTATAGTTTTGTAATTACACTCATTACTGGTTCAATTGGATTATTATTGGCTGTCCAAGCAAATAACGTTATGCACGGTAAAAGTGCATACAAAACGCTTTTAATTTGGCCTTACGCTATTGCTCCTGCAGTAGTAGGTGTAATGGCAAATTACTTCTTTAGTGAGAGATTTGGACTTCTATATCATTTATTTAATAACATATGGGGTTTTAATTGGTATGAAAGTGTCTTCGACTCTTATATTTACGTAATTATAGCTGGTTCTTGGAAACAAATCAGTGCAAATTTTATTTTCTTCTTAGCAGGCTTACAAGCTATACAAAAATCAGTAATTGAAGCATCAATGATTGACTGTAAAAATAGTTTTAGAAGATTTTGGACAATTACATTTCCATTGTTGATGCCTACAACATTTTTTTTAATAATTATTAACATAACTTATGCTTTCTTTGATACATTTGGAATTATTGATACTACAACTATAGGTGCTCCGTCAGGTGAAACAAGAACACTTGTTTACAAAGCTTATATGGATGGATTTAGAGGATTAGATCTTGGAAGCGCTGGAGCTCAATCTATAATGATGATGTTAATTGTTTTAGTTATTACAATTTTTCAATTTAGATACATAGAAGGGAAAATACATTATAATTAATGACTAAATTATTTACATCAGGTTTTTCACATCTAATTTTATTCATAGGAATATTTATTATGATAGTTCCTGTGTGGATGATTTTTGCAAGTTCTACTCACACGAGTTCTGTAATTAATATGGGTGGTCTTCAGATGTTTTTAGGGGAAAGTTTTTACGATAACTATTTAAGAGTTTTATTATATAAGGGTGGATTTTTTAAAGAGATAACTGCCTTAAAAATGTTTTTTAATAGTTTCATTATGGCAACAGGAGTAGCGATACTATCTGTTGTTACATCTCTCATGGCTGCATATGCTTTGGTTTATTATAGAATAAAATATGCTTCATTTTTATTTTGGATAATATTTATCACTATTTTAGTTCCATTAGAGTTAAGAATTTTTCCTACTTATTCAATTATGGCTGAATTAAATTTAGTCAATTCTTATTTTGGACTAATAGTACCTATTTCAGCTTCAGCGATCGCAACTTTATTCTTTAGACAATTTTATAAAACCGTACCAGATGAATTACTTGAGTCAGCAAAACTTGACGGGGCAAATACGTGGAGGTTTTTTATTGATTTTTTAATTCCTTTGTCAAAAACAATGATAGTAGCCATGTTAATATTTATGTTTGTTTTCGGCTATAACCAATACCTTTGGCCGTTATTAGTAACAACCTCAGAGCAATATTGGACAGTGGTCATGGGATTAAAAATGATGTCAGGTTCGATTGTTCATAGATTTGCTTTTGTCATTATGTCAATGGTTCCACCAATTTTAATTATAGTGGTTCTGCAAAAACATTTTATTAAGGGAGTTTTTCAAGATAAATGAAAATAAAACCACTTCAAATCATTGCTCATATTATCTTAATATTAGGTGTCTTATTAATGATAGTTCCAATTTGGATTTCTTTTGCGAGCTCCTCACATGACTCAGTTACAATACTTACAGAAGGTATGAAATTTCATTTAGGCGATCAACTTGCAAGGAACTACAATGAAGTCTTGAATGAAAAAGGGGGTTGGTCAGAGGAAGTAACTGCCGCAAAAATGTTTATAAATAGTTTTATTATGGCTCTTGGTATTGCAACTCTAAAAGTTATTATTTCTGCAATGTCAGCATATGCTTTAGTGTATTATAGGTTTAAATTAGCTGTCCCTATTTTTTGGTTAATATTTATAACTTTACTTGTTCCCTTAGAAGTGAGAATTTTTCCAAGCTATAAAATCGTATCTGATTTAGGTTTAACAAATTCATATACGGGTCTAATCCTTCCATTAGTTGCTTCAGCAACTGCAACTTTTTTCTTTAGACAATTTTATAAAACAATTCCGGATGAGCTTTTGGAGTCAGCAAAATTAGATGGAGCAAATGCTTGGAGTTTTTTCATAGATTTCTTGGTTCCATTATCTAAAACCATGATAGCAGCAATGTTTATCTTTATGTTTGTATATGGATACAGCCAATATTTATGGCCGCTAATAATGACAACTGCAGAAGAATACTGGACTGTTGTAATGGGAATGAAAATTATTTACACAGAAAGCTATGAGGGAGTTGCGTTGCCAAGAACAGCTGAAAGATTTGCATATATAATCTTGTCAATGATACCTCCAGTTTTAGTGGTAGTATTTTTACAAAAATGGTTCATAAAAGGTTTGATACAAACGGAGAAATAAATGAGTTTTTTAGATTTAAAAAATGTTACAAAAATTTATCCCAATGGCACCAAAGCTGTTCATGAGACTTCATTAAGTGTAGATGAAGGAGAGTTCATGGTTTTTGTTGGACCAAGCGGATGTGGAAAATCAACTTTACTCAGAATGGTAGCGGGTTTAGAGGATATAACAGATGGAGACATTAACCTTGATGGAAAGTTAATAAATAATGTTGATCCATCAGAGAGGGATGTTGCAATGGTATTCCAGAATTATGCATTATACCCACACATGAATGTTTATAATAATTTGGCTTATGGTTTGAAGAATAGAGGAATAGACAAAAAAACAATCGAACAAAAAGTAAATGATGCAGCTAAGTTGTTGCAAATTTCTGAATTTTTACAAAGAAAACCTTCCATGCTATCAGGAGGTCAAAGACAAAGGGTTGCAATGGGAAGAGCAATTGTAAGGAACCCAAAAATCTTTTTATTTGATGAACCTCTATCAAACCTTGATGCAAAGCTAAGAATTCAAATGAGACTTGAAATTAAAAAACTTCAGCAGAAAGTTGGAGTTACAAGTATTTTTGTTACTCATGATCAAGTTGAGGCCATGACTCTTGCTGATAGATTAGCAGTTATTAATGATGGAATAATCGAACAACTTGGTACACCTATTGAAATATATAATAATCCAAAATCTTTGTTTGTTGCTGGTTTTATAGGTTCACCTCAAATGAATTTTTTAGATGGAAATTTAAAAAATAAAACACTTTCTGCAGAAGGTTTTGAAATTAGAGATATTAATAGCGATTTTGAGGGAGATGTTACTCTAGGAATAAGACCTGAACATTTAATTCAATCTGATAATGCTTTAATTAACTTAAAAGTGGAACTAGTAGAACAACTTGGTTCAGATAATTTAGTTTATGGTCAATTAAAAAATAAAAATGATTTTTGTTATAGATGCCCTGGAAATCAAAAAGTAGAAAATGGCACTGAGCTTAATCTTCAAATTGATGAAAACAAATATTATATTTTTGATAAAAGTAGCGGTAAAAGAGTTAATTAAATTTGATCTTATCTAAACCAAATCATATTAAAATTTATGGTCATCGTGGAGCAAGAGGTGTTCTTCCAGAAAATACTTTGCCAAGTTTTAAGTTTTTATTTGATAATAAAATTATGGCATACGAAACTGATATTTTAATTACCAAAGATAATATACCTGTGCTTACTCATGATTTCAGACTGGATCCCAGTTTTACTAAAGATGATTTAGGAAATTGGATTGAAGATGAAAATATAAAAATATTCGATTTAACTTATGAGGAACTTCAAAAA
>CACNAX010000017.1 GCA_902618565.1 uncultured Pelagibacteraceae bacterium | reverse complement strand
TTTAATTCATGGGAACAACAAAGAGGTTTTTTCCAAAACTCACCAAAAGGAAAAGAAATTTGGGGTGAATTAACAAAAAAAACTAATTCAACATTAGTAATGTATAACCCAGTTGGACCTGTAATGACTTTTTCAAGCGCTAAAGAATTAACAGGTATTGATGCTATGAAAGGTCTAAAGGCTAGAAGACTTTTAAAAAGTGAAGAGCCTATGTGGGATGCTTTAGGAGCAAACAGAGTATCTTTGCCTACTGGTGAAGTTTATACTTCATTACAAACTGGAATGATTGATACGATTAACAGTCCTCCAGGAAGTATTGAAGCATATAGCTGGTGGGAGTTTTTGAAATACGCTCAAAAGCCTTATCAATATTATGCTGATGCATATATCATGGCAAACTCAACTTGGTTTAATAGTTTATCTCCAGACTTACAAAAAATCATAATGGATGTTGGTAAAGAAATTGGAAAAAGATCTACTGACTTAATTATGGATACTGGAGAAAGTACTCTTAAAAAATTCCAAGAAAGAGGTGGGGTTGTTACTACACTTTCAGGGGCTGAAAAAGCTAAGTTTGATAAGCTTATGAAAGATGAAGTAATGCCAGCAATGGCTAAAATGATTGATGCGGACGCTTTAGAGGCAGCACAAGCATACGCTAAGAGCAATTAGAAAAAGTTAAACTTTTTCTAAAAAGATTATGAGGGCATTGCGAGCTATTAATAATGTGCTAGCAAAAGCTGCAATTTTGCTCGCAATGTTCATTGTCTTTTTAATGGTGGCAGCCTTAGCTTTAAGCGCCACAACAAGATTTATCACAGGCACAGGATTTGCGTGGTTTATAGAATTACCACCTGTAATGGTGAGTTGGTTGGTATTTCCATTACTAGGTCCTTTATTAAAGCAAGGACAACATATTAAAGTAGATTTTTTAAGTCATTATTTATCTGAAAAATCAAAAAATATTATTGGAACAATTGTAAATTTAATAGCTCTTATTTCTGCATGTGTCTTCTTTAAAGCAGGAGTTGATGCAACAACAATGTATTACAATTTAGGACAAATGATGGAATTGGAAATTAATATTCCTATTTGGTGGATGTTTTTAGCATTTCCAGTTGGCTTTTTAATCTTAGCATTAACTTCATTAGAGCTTATTTTAGATAATTTTAAAAAACTTTCAGGGAAAGAATAAATGTTTGGATTAGCTTTTATTATTTCTCTTATAACATTAGTTATTTCAGTTCCAATTTTTTTAGTTTTCGGCCTAGGAAGTTCTTTAGCTGCAATTGCTGGATTAAATTTACCTTGGTCAGTTCTAATTCAAGTTTCATTTGGTGCATTAACTAAACATGTCCTAATCGCTGTTCCATTATTCATATTTACTGGAATGGCTATGTTAAAAGGAGGCGCTGCATCAAGATTAGTTAAGTTTACAACAACACTAGTTGGCCACTGGCCTGGTGGATTAGGTGTTGCCATGGTCATTGCGATGGGTTTCTTCGCAGCTTTTTGCGGTTCAATTTTAGCCGCAATCACTGCTGTTGGGACAATCATGATGCCAAAGATGATTGAGCAAGGTTACCCAACTCCGTTCGTTGTTGTACTTGCTGCTTCTGCCGCTCTATTAGAGGCATTAATACCCCCATCTAATGCAGCAATATTATTTAGTGCTCTAACTAATGTTCCAGTGTCTAAAACTTTTGCTGCTGGCGTTATACCGGGCCTGGTACTGCTTGTTTTGATGGTCCTTCTAGTTTTGTTTAAATGCAGGCATATTAGAACAGATGAGAAAGCTTCTTTTAAAGAAAGAGTAAGTTCTTTCATTGCGGCGCTACCAGCATTGATAACTCCAGTGATAATATTAGGCGGAATTTATGCTGGAATACTAACTCCGTCAGAGTCTGCTGCTGTTGCAGGAGTATATGCAGTTTTAATTGGATTTTTAATTTACCGTGAACTTACTTTTTCATCTTTGATGAGCTGTTTAAGAGAAACTGCAATCATAACTGCTGTAATTTTTGCAATTATAGCAACTGCAACATTCTTAAGTGTAGTTTTAACTTACACACAAGCTCCTCAAAAAATTATTACCTTCTTCACAGATAAAGGTGTTAGCGTAAATCTGTTCTGGATAATGCTTGGAGCAATTTGTTTAATACTTGGAACGTTTATAGAAATCGTTCCTGTATTTTATTTGACAGTTCCAATTTTTGCAGCAATCACATTATCATTTAATCAAAGCCTACTTCATCTTTATGTAGTGTTTGTTGCGTTTGCAGGTATTGGGATGATAACGCCCCCCCGTATGCGTTGGTATTTATACAGCTGCAGGTGTGATCAAAGAAAACCCAGCCAAAGCTTTTAAAGAGGTTCCTTTATTTACAATCGTTGGAATAATTTATGGAATACTAATGATACTCTTTCCAATATTCTCAACCTGGTTACCTGGGAAATTATAAGGGGAGAAAAGCTAAACTCGGGCTTATGAGTCCGGCGCTCTGATGAAATTTGTTATTTTGCTAAAAAAAGAAATGATAAATTAATAATCCAACCAAAATTCCCTTGATAAAAGATATCCAAGCTAGTCCATGCTCAGAAAGTCTGAGTTTTTTCTTCCACCACTGAATTTGTTTTTTTTCCCAATTTATATAACTTTGAATCATTATTATTTCTTTCGACTATTCAGTTCTTCCATTACTTCTTCAATTTTTATACCACTTTTTTCTAGATACATAATTAAGTGATATAAAACATCTGCAGCTTCATGGATTTTATTAGAGTCTTGCTCAACAGCTTCTATAAGTTCATTAATTTCTTCTAAAACTTTTTCTTTTGCTAAAGATTTATCTTCTAAAAGCTTATTGGTATATGAGCCTTCAATAGGATTGCTTTTTCGCTCTCTTGCAAGGGTTACGAGATCTTCTAAAATCTTTAACATACTAAATCCTAACAGGTATATCTCTTGATGCCAAATATTGCTTAGCTTCGTTTATTGAATAAGTGCCATAATGGAATATAGATGCAGCTAAAACAGCACTAGCTCCTGATTTTATTCCATCAACTAAGTGATCTAAAGTTCCAACTCCACCTGATGCAATAACTGGAATATTGACCATAGATGATATCTTTTGCATCAATTCAATATCATATCCAGACTGAGTTCCATCTTTATCCATAGAGGTAACTAAAAGCTCTCCAGCACCACATTTCTCCATTTTAGATGCAAATTCTAAAGCGTTTATGCCTGTTGGATTTCTACCACCGTGGGTAAAAATTTCCCATCCAACATCTTTTCTTTTTGCATCAATTGCAACAACAATACACTGTGATCCAAATTTTCTAGAACTATCTTCAACAACTTTTGCATTTTGTACAGCTGCTGTATTTATTGATACTTTATCTGCTCCACAATTTAGTAATTTGTTAATATCATCAACACTTCTAACACCTCCGCCTACTGTTAAAGGTACAAAACATTTCTTAGAAGTTTTTTCTACTACCTCATAAATAGTATCTCTATTTTCATTAGAAGCGGTGATATCTAAAAAACAAATTTCGTCTGCTCCTCCATCACTATAGATTTTTGCTTGTTCGACAGGATCTCCTGCATCTTTAAGGTCAACAAAGTTAATACCTTTAACAACACGACCATTTTTAACATCTAAACAAGGTATAATTCTATTTTTAAGCATCTATTTCTTTTGCAAGTTCATCCAACTTTATGTCTCCATCGTATATAGCTTTTCCAACTATAACACCTTCGATATTATTTAAATTTTTAGCTCTTTTAATGTCACTAATTGAAGATACACCACCTGATATAACTACAGGACAGTTTGAAATGTCAGCAACCTTTTGAGTCTCTTCAAAATTTGGGCTTTGCTTAGTTCCATCTCTATTAATATCTGTGTAAATAATTCTACTAACTCCGTAATTATTTACCTTTTTTAGATATTCAGTTGTCAGTTTATCCGACTCTTCTGTCCAACCTGAAATTGCAAGATGACCATCTTTAGCATCTAAACCTAATGCAATTTGGTTTGAAAATTTTTTACAAGCTTCTTCCAAAAATCTTCTATCTTTTATAGCAGCACTACCCAAAATCACTTTTTCAACACCAGCATCGATGTATTTCTGAATAGTCTCAAAATTTCTTACTCCGCCCCCTATTTCTATTTTAAGGTCAAATTTACCAACAATATCTTCAATAATATCAATATTAATCGGCTCCCCGGTTAATGCACCATCCAAATCGACTATATGTAAATTTTTAAATCCATTGTCTTTATATTTTCCAGCTTGCTCCACAGGAGACATTTCATATTCAGTTTTATTTTCAAAGTCTCCTTTGATTAATCTAACACATTTTTTATCTTTGATATCTATTGCAGGAAAAATTTTCATTTTAACTTTATCTTATCTCCACTAGATATATTCATATTATTTAAGTTATCTTTATTATTTTTTTTAAGATTATTTGAGTTCTGACAAGCAAATAACAAAAAAAATATTATTATTAAATAATTTTTCATGTTACAAATTTATGAAGTTATTTATTATTTTAAGGCCTGTCTTGTCGCTTTTTTCAGGGTGAAACTGCGTTCCAAATATATTTTCTTTTTCTACTGCGCAAACTATATTTGATGCATAATCTGTTGTTGCGGCTGTGACTGAATTATCATTTGGAATAAATTCATAACTGTGAACAAAATACATATGAGAATTGCTCTCAATATCTTTAAAAATTTTGCTATCTTTAACAATATTTATTTGGTTCCAGCCAATATGGGGTAGTTTATATTTTCCGTTTTGATTATCAATTTTAGATACTTTACCAGAGATCCACCCTAAACCTTTTGTTTCAACCTCCTCATATCCAACATCCGCAAACATTTGAAGACCTACACAAATTCCTAAAAGAGGTTTTTTATTATTTAATACAAATTCATTTAAAGTATCAATTAATCCATTAATGCTATTTAAACCTTCAATGCAGCTCTTAAATGAGCCCTGCCCTGGTAAAACTACTTTATCACTAGATTTAATTTTATTTAAATCTGAGGTTACTTCGATATTAACTTTATCTTTAGCAACTTCCTTAAAGGAGTTAATTACAGAACTAATATTACCCGATTTATAGTCAACAATTGTGACGTCCATTAATCTTATAAAGAGCCCTTTGTCGAAGGAATTGTACTTTTGTTTCTTGGATCCAATTCTAATGCAGCTCTTAAAGTTCTTGCCAAGCCTTTGTAACAAGATTCTATGATGTGGTGACTATTATCACCATAAATATTTTCAACGTGCAAAGTAATTCCAGCAGCTTGTGAAAATGCTTGGAACCACTCTTTAAATAATTCTGTGTCCATCTCTCCAAGTTTTTCAACTTTTAATTTTACATTCCAAATCAAATAAGGTCTGTTCGAAACATCGATTGCAACTCTTGTTAATGTTTCATCCATTGGTAACAGAATGTGAGCATATCTTTTAATGCCTACAAATTTTTTTGATGCTTTCTTCAAGCATTCTCCAATAGCAATTCCAGTGTCTTCCGTTGTGTGGTGAAGATCAATGTGTGTGTCACCTTTAGCTTTAACAGTTAAATCCATTGATGAGTGTTTAGATAACTGCTCGAGCATGTGATCTAGAAAACCTATTCCTGTGTCAACTTTGTACTTACCTTTTCCGTCAATATTTAGGTCAACACTAATATTGGTTTCTTTTGTATTTCTCGCTATTTTTGCTTTTCTTTTCATAATCTAAATTAGGTATATAGGTATTTTTGATTATATCAATAATACTAAGCCTGGGCTTGAACTATTTAAATTCATATCCATTTATAGTCTATGACAACAATTGTGCTTGTAAGAAAAAATAATGACGTAGTTGTGGCCAGTGATGGTCAAGTTAGCATGGGTAATACTGTAATTAAAAAAACTGCTAACAAAGTTCGTAAAATTGAGAAAAGAAATGTGATCGCAGGTTTTGCAGGATCAACAGCAGATGCGCTTACTTTATTTGAAAGATTAGAGTCAAAGCTTGAAAAGCATGCAGGGAACCTAACAAGAGCTGCTGTAGAATTAGCAAAAGATTGGCGTACAGATAAATATTTAAGAAGATTAGAGGCCTTAATGGCAATAGGTGATAAGGAAAAAAGTTTTATAATTTCTGGAACAGGTGATGTTTTAGAGCCTGAAGGTGATGTCATTGGAATTGGTTCAGGTGGAAATTATGCTTTAGCAGCTGCTAAAGTTTTAATGGATACTGATATGTCTGCAGAGGAAATTGCAAAAAAATCTATTAAAGTTGCGTCAGATATTTGTGTTTTTACTAACGACAATTTGAGTATGGAGAAAATATAATGGAAAAATCAAATGTTACATCATTTCCAAAAGGCAAAGTTGCAAAAGAAAAAACAACAATAACAAATTCATTATCGCCTAGAGAAATTGTTTCAGAATTAGATAGATTTGTTGTTGGGCAAAATAAAGCTAAAAGAGCCGTTGCTATAGCTCTTAGAAATAGATGGAGAAGACAAGCGTTAGAAGACGATATGAAAGATGAAGTTCTTCCAAAAAACATTTTGATGATTGGACCAACTGGTGTTGGTAAAACTGAAATTTCTAGAAGGCTTTCAAAATTGGCTGAAGCACCATTTGTAAAAGTCGAAGCTACAAGATTTACCGAAGTAGGATACGTGGGGCGTGACGTAGAGCAAATTGTTAGGGATCTATTAGAAATTGCTATTGCAATGGAAAAAGTGAAGAAAAGAAAAGAAGTTCATGCTCAAGCACAAAAATTAGCCGAAGACAGAGTTTTAGATGCACTTGTTGGAAATAAAGCAAGTGTTGCTACAAGAGAAAGTTTCAGAAAAAGGCTTAGAGACGGCGATCTAGATGATAATGAAATTGAAATTGCAGTTAGCGAATCTAATCAAATGCCTTCATTTGAGATACCCGGTATGCCAGGTGCTAACGTTGGTATGATTAATATTTCAGATATGCTTGGAAAATCCATGGGTCAAAAACCTAAAAAGAAAAAAATGTCAGTGAAAGAATCCCACGATATATTAATTAATGAGGAGTCTGATAAATTAATCGAACAAGACAAAATTATAAAGTCCGCAAAAGACTCTACAGAAAATAATGGTATAGTATTTTTGGATGAGATCGATAAAATCTCAGCTAGAACAGACAGAGTTGGTGGAGACGTTTCAAGAGAAGGTGTACAAAGAGATTTATTACCATTAATTGAAGGGACTACAGTGAGCACAAAGTATGGTCCAGTCAAGACTGATCATATTTTATTTATTGCATCAGGAGCATTTCAATTAGCAAAACCATCAGATCTTTTACCAGAATTGCAAGGTAGGCTTCCAATAAGAGTTGAACTTGATGCTCTTAATAGTGAGGATTTTATTAGAATATTAAAGGAGCCAGATAATAGTTTAATTAAACAATATAAGGCTCTTTTAAAGACTGAAAATGTCGATTTAGAATTTACAGAAGATGGAATTAATACAATTGCACATATAGCGAGCGAAGTAAATTCATCTGTTGAAAACATTGGAGCAAGAAGATTACATACAATAATTGAAAGAGTATTAGATGAAATTAGCTTTACTGCAACAGATAGAGCTGGTGAAAAAATTACAGTTGATGGCAAATATATTAAAGACAACATCGGTGAATTGGTAAAAGATACCGATCTATCAAAATTTATTTTGTAGTTTTCAAAAAAATATCAAAATTTCCTTTCGAAGGACTATTTACTGAATCAAAGTCAATTCTAATAATTTTTTTCATTAATTCAGTATTGTTCTTTATATAATTTGGTACTGAATATTTTAAAATACTAAGGTCTAAAGACTGATAAGGATCATCTAAATTTTTTGACCTCATTCCTTTACCAGTAATTACATTTATTTTTTTTACACCACTAAAAAAACAATTCTCGATAAATTTTGAAATTTCTAAATTCGCTTCTTCTAATGTATATCCGTGTAAATCAATCGATCTCATGAAAATTTTTTTGTTATTTTGTTGATCTACATCCTTGCTATGTAGTTTTTCTGAGCTATTTAAAAAATTTTGCCAATCTTTTTTATCTTTGTCTGATAACTTATTTGTCAAGCTTGAGTATCAATTAAAAGCCAATTTGGGTTTGAAGATTTGCTATCTTTTGAGAATTTCCAAGTATCTAACACTTTTTTTACCTTTTCTGGATCACCAGATATAATTTTATTATCTTTGTCTTTAACACAAGAAATTATTTCACTTACAAACTCAACCGTTACTTCTAGCATATTTTTATTTTGTTCGTGTTGCTTTATGACTGCAGAATTTATTCCTATAAATGTTGTTTCAGAAGAGAAATTCTTAGACTTTCTATCTTTGATAGCATCTTCAAATTGTTGATAAACACTTTTGTCTAAAAGAGATCTAATATCTTTTAAAGTTCCCTTTGCGAAATTTGTAATTATAGTTTCGTAAGCTATTTTAGCGCCATTTACGAAATCTTTTTTTGCATTTTCATCAAAAGTATTTGCATTTAAATCAGAAGTTGGTTGTGCTGGCGGGGCTTCATGAGGAAAGCTTGAATTTATATCTTCTTCAAAACCTGTTTTTTTTCCTAAAATTCCTCTTAATCTAAGAAAAATAAAACCTGCAATCATTGCAAGTAATATGATATCGATGTATTCAAAACTATAACTCATACTTGTATAATATTTACTATGCTATCAAATTTCAACCTGCTATTTAAATTATAGACAAATGAACACAGCTTTAATTATATTAATTGGTATCCCACTTATTGAAATTTACCTATTTATCAAAATAGGATCACAAATTGGAGCATTTAACACTGTTTTATTAATAATAACTACAGCAATTATTGGTATTGCATATGTAAGATACGAAGGGTTTAACACTTTAAAATCCGGTATAGGACAAATCATAAAAAATGAATCGCCAGTTTACGAAATAATTTCTGGTGCAACATTAGCATTCGCAGCTTTTTTAATGATTTTACCAGGTTTTGCTACAGACCTAATTGGAATATTATTAGTAATTCCTGCTACAAGAAAGATAATACTTAGTAGATTATTTAAAAAAAAATATAAAAAGAGTAATGATGGAAAAAATTATATTGATGGTGATTTTGAGGATATAAGTGACGATAATGAAAAGAAATTATGAGATAGTTTTAAGATTTGTTAGAGATATATCTGTTGAAATTCCAGATCCTGAAACTTTTATTTTTAGTAGAGAATATATTACCAAATATTCCCTCGGTATTAATATAACAACTAAAACTTTAAAAAATGAAATGATAGAAGTTATTACCAAGTTGAGTTATACAGATCCCAAAAGTAGTAAAAAAAAATCTCATTTCGAAGTATCTTATTCTACAGTTTTAAAAATAATAGATAAATCTCTTGAAAAGAAAGAATTAGAAAAAATATTACTTTGCGATGTACAAAATGATATTTATCCAGAATTGGAAAAAATTTTGATTAATTTGATAAAAGATTCTGGATTTCCTGAATTAAAATTAGAAAAAAAAGTTGATTTTGAACAACTATACCAACAAAGGTTAAACTAAAAATAATTTTTTTTCATTTCCTTCTTTAAAAATTCTTTATGAGCTTCTATTTCTAAAGATGAGGGTTTTATAATTTTTTTTGAATATGATTGTTTTTTAGGATCCTTAAAAATTTTTTTTTTTATTTCTTTATTAAATTGGAATATTGGTTCTCTTTGGTCCAATAGATTTATATAGACTTTGGAAAGTAATTCACAATCGATGAGAGCTGTATGTTTTTTTCTTCGAGAATTGTCAATCCTATATCTTTTACATAGCGCATCTAGACTAATTCCTGATCCTGGGAACTTATTTCTTGCAATTTCCAGTGTATCTATAACATTATCTCTAGATATCAATTTTTTGTTAATTAAAGATAATTCATTGTTTAAGTGACCTATATCAAACTCTGCATTGTGTATAATGATTTTTTTTCCATTTATGAATTTTAGAAATTCATCTGCAATGTCAATAAACTTTTTCTTGTCAGAAAGGAACTCGTCTGTATATCCATGTATTTTAATTGCACTTTCTGAAACTTTTCTTTGTGGGTTTATATAACAATGAAAAACATTTTTAGTTGGAACCAAATTTTCAAGTTCTATACATCCAATCTCAACGATTCTATGGCCATCTTTTACAGATAATCCGGTTGTTTCAGTATCAAGTACTATTTCTTTCATTTAAAATTTTATTTTTCAAAGTATCAATTTTTTTTTTCATTATATTTGGACTAAAATTATTATCGACAATATAATTCGCTAATTTTCTTTTTTTTGACAAGGCAGCTTGATTTTTTCTCAAATTTACAACAATTTTTTTATCGTAATTTTTTCTTTTTTTTAGTCTACTTATAATTTTTCTTTGACTAGATTTTACAAATACTAAAATATCATCCTTTTTGTAAAGTTTATTTTCTACCAAAAGGGGAATATCTAAGACTATAATTTTTCTTAATTTATTTTTTTTTAAAAAATAACTCATTTTCTTTCTAACTAATGGGTGAACTACAGATGATATTTTTTTTAAATTATTTTTATCATGCTTAATTGCTTTTATTAGTTGTCTTTTTGATATTGGGAAAGTTTTTACAAATCTAGGGAGTTTTTTATTTAACTTTTTGTAACACACTAGACTATTTTTATATAAAATATTTACCTCTTTATCTGCGTTAAAAACAGGTGATTTAAAAAGTTTAGATATAAAAGATTTACCAGATCCAATTCCTCCAATAATTCCAATTCTAATCATTTAAAGTTAAATACATCTCCCACCATCAACTTCCAAAACTGCTCCTGTTATCATGCTTGCTTCATCAGAACACAAAAAGCAAGCGGCGTTTCCCATATCTTGAGGAGTAGAAAATCTACCAATTGGGATTGTAGACAAAAAGGCTTGTTTTTTCTTTACAGTGTTTCCTCCCATAAATGACTTTAATAAAGGTGTCTTTCCTGCAACAGGGGCTATAGCATTAACCCTTACTTTAAAAGGTGCCAATTCTATAGCCATGGCTTTTGTTGCAGTGATCATCCATCCTTTGCTGGCATTGTACCAATTTAATTTAGGTCTTGGAGATAAACCAGCTGTTGAAGCAACATTTAAAATAACTCCTCTTTTTATTTTTTTCATTTTTGGCACAAAATATTTTCCACAATAGTAAACCGATTTTGCATTCACATTAAATACCTTATCAAATTCTTTTTCTGATACTTTTTCCATAGGCTTCGGTTTATGTGTTATTCCTGCATTGTTTACAAATATATCAACAGAATTATATTTTTTGTAAACATATTTTAGTAGTGAATAAAAATTTGATGCTTTAGATACATCGGCAACAAAATAATCTTGGGATAGATTTTTAGAAACTTTTTTTAATAATTTAGAATTTAAATCAACTAAAATTAAATTAGCCCCTTGTTCAGTAAACTTTTCTGCTATGCCTTTGCCAAAACCAGAAGCTGAACCAGTTATTATCCCAATTTTATTATTAAGTCTCACTAATTCTAACTTTCTATAAATTTTATTACTTTTTGGTCAATTTGTGGTTCAATATTATGCCAAATACTAAATGCTTTTTGTGCTTGAAATAAGAACATATTTAAACCGTTCTGCATTATGTTTCCTTGTTTATTTCCAGCTTCCGAAAAATCAGTTTTGAATGGATTATAAATAACATCAAAAAATAGTTTATTTTTGCCAGCTATTGAAAAATCAATTCCAAATTTATCATTTTCCTTTAATCCTAGACTAGTAGCATTAATAATCATATCAAAGTCTGGAAGTGCTCCCCAATCTAGAACATCTATACTTTCGAATAAATTCTTTAAAATTTGTGCCTTCTCTTTTGTTCTGTTGCTCAAATAAATTTGTTGAGCATTCATTTTTTTTAAAGCATAAATGATTGAAGGAACGACTCCTCCCGCTCCTAATATGACTATTTTCTTATTGCTAACATCGTAATCCAATTTTTTTACACTAAGTTCAAATCCATCAATATCAGTATTATAACCAGTGACATTCCCATTATGCAGACAAACTGTATTTACAGATTGAGTTCTTAATGCATGTCCGTTTAGCACATCCAAATGAGGTATAATTTTCTTCTTAAAAGGCACTGTAATATTAAGCCCGTCTAATTGACCTTTCTTAATTCTACTACATAATTCTTTCAAATCATCTTCATATGCCAGTAATTTCCCATAAATTGCTTCTATATTATTTAAATTTAACCAATAGTTTTGGAGTTTAGGTGATAATGAATGTTCAATAGGATTTCCTACAACTAAATATTTTTTCACTATAAACTCTCAATATATTCTTTAATTTTGTCAACAGGAAGACCCATTATGGTATTTTCATCTCCTTCGATTTTAGAAAATAGATTTCTTCCTTCTCCCTCTATTTGATAGACATTATAAGAGTATAAAGCCTCGTCCGTGATTTTGCTTAAATATTCTTTTAGATCTCTGTCAGCAAATTCTTTCATTATTAAACTTGCTTTATCTGTATAATTCCATACCATTGACCCATTTTTTGATATGCATGCAGAGCTAATTAAATTATGCATTTTTCCATTTAATTTTTTTAAAATATTGAACGCTTGTTCTCTATTTTCTGGTTTAGAAATTAATTCACCGTTTAAATCTATAACACTATCAGCCCCCAAAACCAACTGATCGTATAATTTTTGGCTTACTTTGTTTGCTTTTAATTCAGCTAAATTTTTTGAAACAATTTCTGGAGTGGCACCTTCCTTTAATAAACTTTGCTTTACTGGTTCTTCATCTATATTTGAATGTTCAACTATACATTTAATATTAAATTTTGTTAAAATATCATACCTTACCTTGCTTTTTGACGCCAAAACTAATTTATGCATTTTTGTTTTTTATCTCATATATTTTTATAATTGAGGCAGCAGTCTCCTCTACTGATTTTCTTGTAACATCTATTGTTGGCCATTTATTTTTTTTGAAAATTTTTTTTGACTGTTCTACCTCAATTTTTATTTTTTCTAAGTCAGTATAGTCAGATGCTTCATTTTCTTTAAGGGAATTTAACCTATTGCGTCGAATGTCAAATAGTCTTTCTGCTTCTGTTACCAAGCCAACTACACACAAATTTTTTGACTGAATCACGTCTTCGGGAATATTCATTTCATTTACTAATGGTATGTTGGCGGTTTTTAATCCCTTATTGGCCAAATAAATAGAGGTTGGTGTTTTACTCGTTCTACTAACACCAATTAGTATAATGTCCGATTCAAGTATATTTGCTGTTTGATTACCGTCATCATGGTTCATTGTAAATTGAATTGCTTCTATTCTTTTGTAATATTCTTCATCTAATACATGCTGACCACTGGGTTTATGTGTAGCTTTTTGATTTAAGATTTTTGAAAAATTTAAAATTAAATCTCCTAAAACTCCAAAACAAGGTATATTAATTTTATTTGCTTCATCTGCTAAATGCTTTGCAAGCTTACTGTTAACCACAGTATATAGTATAATAGGACTGTCTTGTTTTTTTGCATCTTTAAGAATTGTAGATATTTGACTTTCAGTTCTTGTGAAAGAAAATTGATTAAGTTCATAATTAAAGTTATTAAATTGAGCTTTCAAAGCCATGAAAATTCTATCAAGTGTCTCTCCAGTTGAATCTGAAATTAAAAATATTTGGTGTGTATTTTTCATGTATAAATTGTTTATAAATTAAATTTAATTTAAGAAATAATTCTAATTAGATAAAATTCTAAAAGAAGTACTTTTTGTCTCCATTTAATTAACATTTAAAATTCATGTGAATATCTTATTAACAATTTTGAAGTTTTATAAAATAATTAAATAGTCTTTAATTTACAGGGTTTTTTAGATGTAAAGATGTATAAAAAGTTAACAAAATGTTAAAATTGGGTAATTTACGTTATTAAGAATACATACTAATAATAAAAACTAAATATAATTATCTTATTATAAATGACACCAATAAAAGAATGTTTGATAAATAAAAGTACTAAGATTAATCCAGTATGGTTAATGAGACAAGCTGGAAGATACTTGCCAGAATTCAGAGAGATTAGGAAATTAAATCCAGATTTTATCAAGCTATGTTTGAATCATAGTTTGGCTGAAGAAATAACATTGCAGCCAATAAAAAGATTTGGATTCGATGCTGCAATAATATTTTCAGATATACTAATGGTACCTCATGGAATAGGTCAAACCGTTCAATTTAAAAAAAATTTTGGTCCCAATCTAGGAAGTTTAGAATTAAATATTCTTCACAACATTACTAAAGATGATTTCACAGAAAACTTATCACCTGTATACAAATTATTATTTAACCTCAAAAATAGTAAAGATCTTCATAATAAAGACTTAATAGGTTTTGTAGGGGCACCATGGACATTATTAGTATATATGATTAACAAAGTTTCTCCTAAAAATGGATTGTCAGAAGATTTTTTCAAAGATGAAATTTTGATCAATGAAATTCTAAATTTGTTAGATAAGTTTATTAAGATACATATAGAAAACCAAATAAAAGCAGGCGCAACAATAATTCAAATTTTTGACAGTTGGGCTGGTTTAATACAAAATGATTTCGATAAATTTTTATATAATCCAACTCTATCTCTCGTAAATCACGTAAAAAATTTAGGGGTACCTGTTATTTGTTTTCCTAGAGGCATCTCTGATTATGTTAAATTTACTAAAATTGTTAAGCCTAGCATGATCAACATTGATTATAATGTAGATCCCAAATCTTTAATAAAATCTTTGGACATACCGATACAAGGTGGATTAAATCCAGAAATTCTTTTGTCTAACAAAGAAAATTTAAGAAAAGAAATTAAAAAATATTTAGATATATTTAAAGATCATCCTTACGTGTTTAATTTAGGTCATGGAATTTTACCAGAAACGCAAGTTGATATGGTCTACGAACTTGTAAATATAGTGAGAAATTATAAATGAATAGACAGCACCCATCTATAAAATATGGAAAAACCGGAGTGTTATTGATCAACTTAGGAACTCCTGACTCTACAAATTGGTTTGATATAAGAAAATATTTAAAGGAATTTTTATCCGACAGAAGAGTTATTGAAGTTAATCCGATTATTTGGCAAATAATTCTTAATCTTTTTATTCTCACTTTTAGGCCCTCCAAAACAGCTAAAGCATATAAAGAAATTTGGATGAAAAATGAGAATATGTCTCCACTACTTTACTACACAAAGAAACAAATGGAGAAGACTTCTGACCATTTTAAAGATGAAAATTTAATTATAGATTTTGCAATGAGATATGGAAACCCAAGTATTAAAACCAAAATAAAAAAATTACATTCAGCAGGATGTGAAAATTTAGTAATTCTACCTTTATACCCTCAATATGCTGCAGCCACCACAGCGACAGTTTGTGATGAGGTTTATAGAACACTTATGAGTATGAGGTGGCAACCGTCTTTACAAATAATACCGCACTATGAATCTAATCCATTGTACATTGAGGCATTAGTAAATTCTATAAACAAAAAAATAAGTGAGATTGATTGGAAACCGGATTTAATATTGGCCTCTTATCATGGAATCCCAAAAAAATATTTTGATAAAGGAGATCCTTATCATTGTTATTGTCATAAAACGACAAGACTAATTAATGAAAAGTTCAACTCTATTGAAATTAAAACAACTTTTCAGTCGAGGTTTGGGCCACAAGAATGGTTGCAACCCTATACAGATAAAACTTTAGAAGAGCTTCCAAAAAATGGAAAAAAAAATGTCTTAGCAATATGCCCTGGCTTTTCTTCTGATTGCGTAGAAACATTAGAAGAAATACTTATACAAGGCAAAGAAAGCTTCATAGAGGCTGGTGGAGAAAATTTTGACATGGTTCCTTGCTTAAATGATAATGATGATCACATTCTTTTGTTAAAAGATTTGATTGAAAAAAATATATAATAATGAATTTTTACTTGTTGTTTAAGTCTTTACATTTAATCGCAGTTATATCTTGGATGGCGGGACTTTTATATTTGCCTAGAATATTTGTTTATCATGCCGAAAATAATTTGGAAAAAAAAACCTCAGAAATATTTAAGACAATGGAAAGAAAATTATTTTTCTACATAATGACCCCAGCCATGATTTTGTCTTGGATTTTTGGAATTATATTAATTCACAGTATCGGATTTCAACAAATAGGACAAACTTGGATGATATTAAAAATAATTTTTGTAACTATTTTGACACTATATCATTTTTACCTTGGTAAAATTCTTGCCCAATTTAAAATAGATCAAAATACACACAGTCATAAATTCTACAGATTTATTAATGAAATACCGACATTATTACTTATTTTGATTGTTTTTGTTGTTGTTTTTAAGCCTTTATAGGGTTGAAATCTTCCAAACACATAACTATATTATATTTATCTAATTAAAACCTCCCAATATGAATATACAAGAATTAAAAGAAAAAAGCTCAGAGCAGTTAATTAAAGAAGCTGAAAACTTAGGTATTGAAAATGCTAGTACACTTAGAAGACAAGAAATCTATTTTGCTATTTTAAAAAAACTTGCAGAAAAAGGAGAGGAAATAACTGGAGGCGGGGTTCTTCAATTACTTCAAGATGGTTTTGGTTTTTTAAGAGCAATGGAATCCAATTACTTGCCGGGAGCTGATGATATATATGTAAGTCCAAATCAAATAAGACGATTTGGACTAAGAACTGGTGATACAGTTGAGGGACCAATAAGATCCCCCAAAGAAGGAGAAAGATATTTTGCATTGCTGCAAGTTAGTAAAATTAATTTTGAGGAAACCGATAAATTTAAACATAAGATTGCTTTCGACAACCTAACTCCTCTTTACCCAAATAAACAGCTGGTCATGGAAGTTGAAGCGGTTAAGATTGATAAGAAAACAGATTTAACACCAAGATTGATAGATTTGGTTAGCCCTATAGGTAAAGGACAAAGATCGTTAATTATTTCACCCCCCAAAGCCGGTAAAACTATGATTTTACAAAGTATTGCAAATTCTATAACTGCAAACCATCCAGAGTGCTATTTGATGGTTTTGTTAATAGACGAAAGACCCGAAGAAGTAACAGATATGCAAAGAACTGTTAAAGGGGAAGTTATTAGTTCAACATTTGATGAGCCGGCACAGAGACATGTAGCAGTTGCTGAAATGGTTATAGAGAAAGCAAAAAGATTAACAGAACACAAAAAAGATGTTGTTATTCTTTTAGATTCAATAACAAGATTGGGACGTGCATATAATGCTGTAGTTCCAAGCTCGGGTAAGGTATTAACTGGTGGTGTAGATGCAAACGCACTTCAAAGGCCAAAAAGGTTTTTTGGTGCAGCACGAAATATTGAAGAAGGAGGATCTTTAACAATTATTGCTACTGCTTTAATTGATACAGGAAGCAGGATGGATGAAGTAATTTTTGAAGAATTTAAAGGTACTGGTAATAGTGAGACAATACTCGACAGAAAAATTTCGGAGAAAAGAATATTTCCTGCAATCGATATAACTAAATCAGGAACAAGAAGAGAAGAATTAATTTTTGATAAAAACGATCTTCAAAAAATGAATGTTTTAAGAAGAATAATAGCACCCATGGGATCAATGGATGCAATTGAATTTATTAATTCAAAATTAAAAGATACTAAAAATAATTCCGATTTTTTTAATTCTATGAACAAGCCTTCTTAGTTGTTTTCTTCTAAAACATCTAAAAATAAATTTTCAAGATTTTTTGTATATTTTTGTGAGTCGAATAAGGCTAAAGTGCTTTCTTTTTTAAGTTGTTGTCTAATTTCAAAAAACTTTTCTTTATTCATTGATAAATTAATTGCGGTTTTAACATAATCATCTAAATTTTTAGTTATTAATTGATTTAAACCAATTGAATTAAGAATACTACCGGCAACTCTTGATGCAAAAGAATCACCTGTCAAAGTTAATGTGGGAACTTTTCTTCTTATAGCTTCAATTACAGTAGTATGTCCATTATATGGAAAAGTGTCTAAAAAAAGATCCATAATCTCGAACCTTTTTAGATGTTCCGAATAAATAAGTTTATCTGCAAAAATAATTCTATTGGGATTTATACCACTGTCTATACATTCTTTTTTTAAGTTATTTGATGCAATTTCATTATTATTAAGCAACCACAAAATACTTTTTTCAGATTTTTTTAATATCTCCATCCATGATTTAAACATTGATGGCGTAATCTTGTAACTATTATTAAAACTTCCAAATACGAATTGATCCTCCGGAATGCCAACAGATTTCTTGCTAAATTTTTTTTCTGAAATAACAATATTTGCTGGATTTGGGAAAAAGCTACCCGGTAACTTTAAAACTTTTTCTGTATAATATTGTTTACATCTATCAGGAATTAAAAAATCATCTCCAATAATATAATCTATAAAGTTTGTTCCCATTGTACCAGAGTAACCAAGAAAACTTATTTGTATTGGGGCAACTCTTTTTAAATATATTTCATTTCTTGAATCAGATGTGTAACCAGTTAGATTTATAGCAATATTTATCCCTATCTCTCTACTAAGTTTAACAATTTCATCATCAGATTTTTTTGTTATATCGTAGAATTCATGAAAGTATTCTTTAACCTCAAAATGGAGTTTATCTTTTACTGGACCATGAAAAAAACCATAAATTTCAAATTTTGATTTATCATGATTTTTAAATATATCTCTAGTTAACTGTAATACTGGATGATTATAAAACTCAGCTCCAAAATAACCAATTTTAATTTTTTTATTTTTAGATTTTAAAATGCCTTTGTCATAATCCTCACATTTTTGAAATGCAATATTATTGTAAAGAATAGAATTTTTTTTTTGTAAAACCATGTCATCAATTAAAGACAGCATTGGAAATGGTTCAATTAATTTTTCTTCTTTTTTTAAGCCTTCTTTAATATTTATTAAATCTGAATCAAAATTTTCCCAATCACAAATATGCATTTTAGTGTGAATATATTTCCCAAATAAAAAAGGAAATTTTGGATCGGCATCCAGTGCTTTTTCGAAGATTTTGATTGCATCTTTGAATTTTTTTTTTGATAGAAAAATTTCAGCTTTGTTATTGAAAGCTTCTGCGTTATCCTTTTTTAAGTTTATAGATTTATCATATGATTTAATTGCTTTATCTGTTTTGCCTAAATCTCTAAATAGATTTCCAATATTATTGTAAATCTTATAATTATTAGGAGATAGTTTTAATGAAATATTAAAAAATTTTATTGCTTCTTCAAATTTTAATATTTTTTTATATGCTATAGCTAAATTAATATTCGCATCAATAAAATTTGGGTTTAGTTCAAGAGCTTTTTTATAATTTTTAATAGCTGCTGTGTTGTTATTAAGTTGGCTTAAGGCAATACCTATATTGTTAAAATAATGCTCTGAATCTTTTTTTAGATCAATTGCTTTCGATATATAATAAATTGCTTCCTCGTAATTTTTCTTCTGTAGCAGAGCCGTTCCAATTAAATAATTTAATTGTGGGTTTTTTTTGTTTTTTTCAATTATCTTTTTATAGTATTTAATTGCTTCATCTATCTTTCCCAGCTTATGTAATTTTTTTGCTTTTTCGATTATTTTTATATCATCTTTCATTTATGATAAAATTTAAATTTATGTATTAATTATAAATAGCCAATCTCATGCATTTCCTTACCAAATAGTGCTTCTATAGATGAAATTGTCTTTTTCTTAAGAAGTTTTTTATAATTATTCTTATTTCCTAAATTAAAAAAAATTTTTTTCTTGTTTACATTTGTATAATTAACTGCTTCCGCAAAACCATAATCTTGCTCCATTTTTTTTAGTGTTTCAAAATTAGTTGTCTCAATTGATTTCTTTAATTTTAATTGATTAATTTCTTCTTTCTTATTTATTAAATCATTTATAAATTTTACTATTTTCATAAAGGTTTCTTCTCTATTAATTTCTAAATCTTCATATTTTATCATTAATGTTCTAAATTTTTTGGCTGCTTTCCATGAATTATAATTATTTGACCAAGAGCTAATAAACGTATAATTCGAATAATCATCTTCATCTTTAGAGTCCTTTAAATTTCTATGGACACTTCCAATCATTTTTAAAGCACTATTTTCGTCAAGAGAATAATGGTTCATTAAGGATGTTATCACATTTCTTGGGTCTCTTATGATATTTATTGCTCCTAGTGTAAATTCATTGGTTGTAAAACTTTTTCCTTTGTAAGATCCATATACATTATGAGTTTTTAAAAAACATGCCTTCCCTTTAAGTTTTATCTCTCTTTGAGGAGCTAGCCAATTTTCAGCTGCCTCATCTATGCTTGTAAGTTTTCTCTTAAAAAATTCTCTACTAGGAAATTGTTTAATATTTTTGAGTAAGTCAAAATTGAAGTTGCCATCTGTAGTAAAGTAGTAAGAAGACAGGAAAGATCTAACCCAAGTATTTCCGCTTTTAGGGTAAGATGCTATCCAAATAATCATAGAAAAATTTATATATTTAAATTCAATACTAGCTATAATTGTTTTAATGACAATATATGCTCTTTCTTCTGGTCCAGGGCTGGCTGGTATTTCGGTTATAAGAGTGTCTGGTCCTGATACAAAAAAAAGTAATATTAAAATTAACTAATAAAGAGTTACCCTTACCACGAGTTGCATCGAGGAGAAAAATCAATAAAATTAAGGATAATCAGTTAATTGATGACGGTATTTTAATATGGTTTCCCGGGCCTAGGAGCTACACAGGCGAAGATATGGCTGAGTTTCATGTTCATGGTAGCAAAGCTGTTGTAGATGAGATTCATACATCAATTAGTGAAATTGACGGTTGTAGATTGGCTGAACCAGGAGAATTTACAAAAATTGCATTCCAAAATGGTAAGATAAATTTACTTAAGGCAGAAAGTATTTCAGATCTAATTTCATCAGAGACAGAAATTCAAAGACAACAAGCTATAAAAATCATGTCAGGTAAAAGTGCGTACAAATTTAATTCTTTAAGAGAGAGACTATTAAAAATATTATCAAACATCGAAGCCAAAATTGATTTTCCTGAAGATGATTTACCAAAAACTATTTTAAAAAATTTATATTCAGAAACTAAAAACATTAAACTAGAAATAGAAAAAATATTAAACGATCAAAAAGTAGGAGAGAGAATTAGAGAAGGTTTTAAAATTGCAATAGTAGGACCTACAAATGCTGGTAAATCCTCTTTGATAAATTATTTATCTCAAAGAGATGTGGCTATTGTTTCAGAAATAGCAGGAACGACTAGAGACGTTATAGAGGCTCATTTAAACTTAGATGGTTTTCCCGTTATAATATCTGATACTGCGGGAATAAGAGAGTCAAAAGACGAGATAGAAAGAAAGGGTATAAAATTAGCATTAGAGAAAGCTGAAAATGCTGATTTAAACATAATTGTGATAGAGCCCAAAAGTGTTGATTTTAAACAATTTTTAAACAATTTTGGACCACAAAAATCAATTTTGGTAATTAATAAGATAGATCTTGGCATCAATCATATCAATAATGAAGTTGAGCAATATGAGTCAATTCAAGTTTCAATAAAACAGGAA
The DNA here is from genome assembly GCA_902618565.1 of uncultured Pelagibacteraceae bacterium. Taxonomy (GTDB): domain Bacteria; phylum Pseudomonadota; class Alphaproteobacteria; order Pelagibacterales; family Pelagibacteraceae; genus Pelagibacter. The sequence goes on along the minus strand of CACNAX010000017.1, from coordinate 1,456 downwards.
AAAAATTTAGACAAACTTATTAATATGATCAAAAAAAATTTGAAAAATAAATTTATTTCTCATGAAGATATTTATATTACAAGACAAAGACATAGAACAAACCTTGAAAAATGCGTTGAGCATTTAAAAAATTTTGAAAAAAAAAATTTAACTGAAGATTTTGACAAAGCGGCTGAAGATTTAAGATTAGCAACTAGAGCCCTTGGGAAGATCGTGGGAAATGTTGATGTTGAGGAAATATTGGGAACGATTTTTAATGATTTTTGTATAGGTAAATAATCGTTGATATATATAGTTTTTTAATCAAATTTGAGTGTTTTCTTGTAAATTTTAAGATCGATAATAAATTACAGTTATGAAAAATGAGTTAAATTTTGATGTAGTAGTAATAGGTGGGGGTCATGCAGGTTGTGAGGCTGCATCCGCATCTGCTAGATTAGGAGTTAACACTGCTCTTTTCACACACAGATTTGATACTATTGGAGAGATGTCTTGTAATCCAGCAATTGGAGGTTTGGGAAAAGGACATTTAGTTAGAGAAATAGATGCACTAGATGGTGTTATGGGAGAAGCTGCTGATAAATCAGGTATTCAATTTAGACTTTTAAATAGAAGTAGAGGTCCAGCAGTTAGAGGGCCAAGAACTCAAAGTGATAGGTCTTTATATAAAAAATATATGCAAGAAAAACTTGTAAACTATTGTAATTTAAGCATTTTTTCTGATCCTGTAATAAGGTTTAATTTTAAAAAAAATGATATAATTGGATTTATAACACAATCAGGTAAAGTTATTAAATCATCTAAGTTAGTTTTAACAACTGGAACATTTTTAAATGGTTTAATTCATATTGGTGAAAAAAAAACACCCGCTGGAAGATATGATGAAAAACCGTCAACAGGTTTAAGCGAACAATTAGAAAAATATAATTTTAAAATAGGTAGACTAAAAACTGGAACTCCGCCAAGGCTCGATGCTCGTACAATAAATTTTCAAAATTTAGAGGAGCAGTATGCGGATGACGAACCATATTTTTTTTCTTTTCTTACAAAAAAAAATCTAAACAAACAAATCTCATGTCGAGTGACATATACTAATGAAGCTGTTCATAAAATTATCTCCAAAAATCTAAGACTAAGTGCCATGTATTCCGGAAATATAAAAGGAATGGGACCAAGATATTGTCCATCTATAGAAGATAAAGTAAAAAAATTCGCAGATAAAGAAAGGCATCAAATTTTTTTAGAGCCAGAGGGATTAAACGATTATACAATTTACCCAAATGGAATATCTACGTCATTACCAGTATCTGTACAACAAGAAATATGTAGTAAAATCAATGGTTTAGAAAACGTAAAAATTTTGAGACCAGGTTATGCAATTGAATATGATTTTGTTGATCCTAGAGAGCTTTTTTTAACATTAGAGACAAAAAAAATTAAAAATCTCTACCTTGCT
>CACNAX010000016.1 GCA_902618565.1 uncultured Pelagibacteraceae bacterium | reverse complement strand
ATATTTGAATGGAATGCAGAAGAAACTAAGAGAATTTATGGTGAAACATTACAAAGTAGATTTCCAGAAACAAGAGTTCATGTTTACTATCAGCCAGTAGGTGTTGTAGCAGCACTTGTGCCATGGAATTTTCCTATAGTTTTAGCATCTAGAAAAATTTCAACTGCACTGGCTGCTGGTTGTTCAGTTATTTGTAAACCAGATGTGATTACGCCTGGAGCAGTTATGGAACTTGTAAATATTTGTAAAGATGCTGGAGTTCCTGATGGAGTAGTCAATTTATTATCTGGAGACCCAGCTGAAATATCAAATGAATTACTTGAATCAGATATAATAAAAAAAGTTTCTATAACTGGCTCAACACGCGTTGGAAAATTAATACTTAAAAAAGCTGCAGATAAAGTTCAAAGAGTTACAATGGAATTAAGTGGTCATTCTCCATTTATAGTATTTGACGATGTTGACATGAATAAAGTTGCAGATATGGCAATAACAGCAAAATTTCGTAACAATGGTCAAGTTTGTATATCCCCAAATAGGTTTTACATTCAAGAAACAAGAAAAGAAGAATTTATAAATGCTTTTGTAGATAGAGCAAAAAAATTAAAAATTGGAAATGGTATGGATGAAGGCACTGACTTAGGACCTTTAACAACAGCAAAACGTTTGGAGGAGATTGAAAAATTAGTTGAAACGACAAAGAGTGAAGGCGCAAAAGTTGTTTTAGGTGGAGGTAGACCTTCAGGATTTAATAAAGGTTATTATTTTGAACCAACTGTATTTGATGAAGTGCAGGACAATTTTACAATTATGAAAGAAGAACCTTTTGGTCCCTTAGTGCCCGTTTTAACTTTCAAGGATTTTGACGAAGTAGTAGAGAGAGCAAATAACAATGACCTGGGACTTTGTAGCTATTTGTATACAAACTCAATGGACAAAGCTAATAGAGCATCAGAGATGATGGAAACCGGTTGTGTAGCAGTAAATACAGCTGCAGTTGCAGTTGCTGAAGCTCCATTCGGTGGAATAAAACAAACCGGTTATGGTCGTGAAGGTGGATCTATGGCTATAAAAGATTACCTTAATATAAAGTATACCCATATGGGTCTAAAAACCTGAGTAAATGAGAAAAAATAAAGCCAAAGAAATAATTAAAAATGGCAAAGCTGTAATCAATGGTTGGTTACAAATTCCAAGTACTGTTTCGGCAGAAACAATGGCTCAACAAGGATGGGACTCATTAACAATTGATATGCAACACGGGCTGGTTGATTACACGAATGCAATGCCAATGATGCAAGTGATTTCAGCGACTGAAGTCGTGCCTTTGGCAAGAGTTAATTGGAATGAACCTGGTCAAATTATGAAAATTTTAGATGCTGGATGTTATGGAATAATTTGCCCAATGGTAAGTAATCGAAATGAAGCAGAAAGATTTGTTCAAGCATGTAAATATCCACCAGATGGATATAGAAGTTTCGGTCCAATGAGAGGGTTAATCTATGGAGGGCCTGATTATGGAGATCATGCAAACGATGAAATATTAAAAATGGCTATGATTGAAACTAAAGAAGCTTTAGAAAATCTTGATGAAATTATGAGTACCCCGGGCCTTGATGGTATCTACATAGGGCCTGCTGATTTAAGTTTGGCTATTGGAGAAAAGCCTGGTTTTGACAAAGGTGAAGATACTAAAGCTTATTCAGAAATACTTAAAATATTAGAGCATGCAAAAAAAAACAATATATTTGCTGGAATTCATAATGGAAGCACTGACTATGCAAAAAAAATGATTGAAAAAGGTTTTCAATTTGTAACAGTTGGAGCAGACTCCAGATTTATAAGTGCGGGTGCAAAAAATACAGTTGAAAATTTAAAAGGCACAGTGAAATCAGAATTATCTAAAGCCTATTAATTAATAAAGTATAAACTTTTACGAATGAAAAAAATCTTAATAATAGGATCGATACATAATCACGGTATTGATTTACTAAAAGTAAATAAAAATTTTGAATTTGAAGTTGTAGACAATACAGATACAGAATTTTTGAAAGATAAAATAAAAGACTGTGATGCAATAAGTATTAGAACATCTAAATTGTCAAAAGAAATCATAGACTCGGCTAAGAATTTAAAAGTGATATCTAGACATGGTGTAGGCTATGACAACATAGATCTTGAAGCAACCAAGCAAAACAATATCACATTAGCAATAACAGCTACAGCAAATGCTCAAGCTGTAGCAGAACATGTTTTATTCATGCTATTCAGCATCGCAAAAAGAAATAATATGTACAACGAGACTGTAAAAACTGGAAAGTTCAGCGATAGAACTAAGCTTCCTAAAACAATTGAGTTATGGAATAAAAGTATCTTAATTGCAGGTTTTGGTCGTATTGGAAAATGCTTACTTAAAAAATGTAAGGGTTTAGAAATGAACATTTTTGTTTATGATCCTTTTGTCAGCGAAGAGGAAATTAAAAAAGTTGGTGGCACTAAAATTAATGATTTAAATGAGAGTTTAAATAAAATGGATGCAATTTCAATTCATATGCCTTTAAACGAAAATACAAAACATTTAATCAATTATGAAATGATAAAAAAAATGAAAAAAAATTGTATTTTAATTAATGCTGCAAGAGGTGGTATTATTAATGAGGAAGATCTTAATAAGGCTTTAAATGAAAATTTAATTTTTGGTGCAGGGCTTGATGTTTTTGAAAAGGAGCCTCCATCTTTAGATAATCCATTGCTAAAAAATGAGAAAGCATTTTTAAGCCCTCATTCAGCGGTATTTACCGAAGAATGTTTGTCTAGAATGGGTATTGAAACAGTCCAAAATATTATTGATTTTTTTGACAATAAATTGGAAAAGTCAAAAATAGTAAAAATTTCATGAGTTTAAAATTAAAAAATTTTGGATTGTTAGAGTTTCTTATCATTATATCGGCTGTTTATGTTGTAGGAATGTTGATTTGGACAGCGAGTACAAGGCCTGAAGTTGAAGCTCGTGCAAATTTAGTAAAAGAAAATCATAAAAAAGTTGTCGATTTTATTAATGGCGAAATTAATAATTGCGGAAATAATGATGAAGGGAAAATAACAGTTTGGGGTGATCCATGTAATGCTGAATGGATAGCTGAAAAAGTTGTTAATCATATAAATGATAATCTTAAGATTGAAAATCCATTTTCAGATGACAATAAAGTTAAAACAGACCCTGACCCAAGAATAAAAGCAGAAGGAAAAGCTGGTCAGTCAGTAGAAATGGGTGTTATTTTTATAATGTCATCAAATTTTCTAGCAGAACCAGGATCAGAATGGATAGTTGGTACTTGTTTTAAATCTCCATGTGTGGCTGCTGGTAATAATGAATTAACTTCTTTATATAGATAGCTAATTATTTTTAATTTCTAAATTTGCACTTCTTAAAGTTTCAATTAGATATTTGTATCCAATTTTAGCATATTCAAAAGGATTTGCTTTTGCGGGATCTTGCTCCGCTTCTACAACTAACCATCCAGAATAATTTTGTTCTTTTAACAAGTCAAAAAAAGGCTTGTAATCAATGCAACCATCTCCTGGAACAGTGAAGGCTCCTTCCAAAAAAGCCTGTCTAAAACTATAATCGTGATTTAACGAATTATCTAAAACATTTTTTCTCATATCTTTGCAATGTATATGAATTATTCTTTCTTTAAATTCTTTATAAATTTTCAAACTATCGCCTTTTGCAAATAACATGTGTCCAGTATCTAAAGTTAGTTTGACACTACCATCTGTGTTTTCTAATAATCTTCTTGTATCTTCTTCACTTTCAATGCAAGTTCCCATATGATGATGGTAAGCAAGAGGCATGTCTTGATCCTCTAGATATTTTCCCATTTCTGAAATTTTTTTATAATATTTTTTAGACTCATCTAAATCCATTCTAGGTCTTTTAGACAAATTTATATTTGGATCACCTTGAATAGAACCATAAACTTCGGCAAAAACCATACAGGGTGCTTTACAATCTTGAAATAGTTTCAATTGGTTTTGAATTTTTGATTTTTCCTCCTCAAAAGTATTTTTTCTTAAATTTGCTCCATACCAACCTGAACATAATTTTAAATTATATTTATTTAATATAGGAATTAATTCTTTTGATGTTTTTGGAAATTTTCCCCCAGATTCTATTCCTTTAAATCCTGCTTCACTAGCTTCGGAAAGACATTGTTCAAGCGAGGTATCACCACCAAGCTCAGGCATATCATCATTGCTCCAAGCTATTGGGGCTATACCTAATTTTACTGACATAAATAATAGTTTTGTTATGATATTAGATGCTTCAAAAAATTAAACCTAAAAAATTTAAACTTGGAATTGTTGGAGGAGGACCTGGATCTTGGATCGGGCATGTTCATAGGATTTCATCTAGATATGATGACAAATATGAAATCGTTGCAGGGGTATTTTCTAGAAGTGTTGATAAATCTAGGAAATTTGGACAAAGTATAGGTTTAGATAAATCTAGATGTTATTCAAATTACAAGGAGATGTCTGAAAAAGAAGCGAAAAGAAAAGATGGTATTAATGTTGTAGCAATAATGACACCACCATCAAGTCATCAAATTATTGCAGAGAATTTTATAAAAAAAAATATACATGTAATTTCAGACAAACCATTTGCTGGAAATCTTGAGCAGGGGAAAAAACTATATAAAGCGATAAAAAATAACAAAAAAATTAAATATGCACTGACTCACAACTATTCATCTTATCCAATGGTAAGAGAGGCAAAAAATTTAGTAGAGAAAGGAAAAATTGGAAAAGTTGAATATATCAATGTTGAATATATTCAAGATTGGACAGATGGTAATAAAATTTCAAAATCAAATTCAAAAAAGGTTTTTAAATGGAAAGTTGATAAAAAAATTGTCGGTGTATCAGCAGTTCTTAATGAAATAGGATCACACGCATATCATCTAGCAATTTATATTACAGGCCTTAAAGGAGAAAAACTGATAGCTGATGTAAGTAAATATTCCAAGGACGTTAATATGGATAATAACGCACAAGTTTTTGTTAATTTTAACAACGGTGCTAAAGGAATTGTATGGACATGTGTAACAGCTAAAGGTGGTGTTTATGGTTTAAGAATTAGAGTATATGGGTCTAAAGGAAGTTTAGAATGGGTTCAAAATGATCCAAATTATCTAAAATTTAATCCAAGTAATGGAGCAGTTAAGTTTTTAGAAAGAGGATATACAAAAGCAAATTTTTCAAAAAAATTTTCTAGAGTAAAATTTGGTCACCCTGAAGGATATTTAGATGCTTTTGCAAATATATATAAGGAATTTGCTGAATATTTAAAATCAAATACAAAAAAAAGATTTTATTTTCCTAACGAAGAAGAGGGTTTGGAGACTGCTAAATTCATTGATGCATGTAAGAAATCATCATTAAAAAAACAATGGGTAAAAATTTAATTAACGTAGCATTATTCGGTTTGGGAAGAATAGGGCTAATGCATGCAAATAATTTAATAAATAATAAAAATTTTAATCTTAAATATATTTTCGATGTTAATAGAAAACTTGCAAAAAAAGTTTCAAAAAATCTAAGTTGTCAAAATATTGAAAGTCCTCAAATAGCATATAAAGATAAAAAAATTGATTGTATTTTTATATCTTCCACTACATCAACTCATCTTAAATTTATATATGAAAGTATAAGAAGTAATAAAACAGTATTTTGTGAAAAACCTTTAGATTTAAATTTAAAAAAAATTCAAAACTACGAAAAAAAAATAAATAAATTTAATCATAAAATTCAAATTGGATTTAATAGGAGGTACGATCCAGGTCATAGTTCTCTAAAAAATAATTTAATAAAAGGTAAGATAGGAAAGCTAGAGAAAATTATTATTACCAGCAGAGATCCGGCTGCTCCATCTATAAATTATTTAAAAGCCTCAGGTGGTATTTTTAAAGATATGATGATCCATGATTTCGATCTAGCAAGATATTATGCAGGTAAAGATGAATTTGTTTCTATATTTGCTACAGGGAGCAATATTTCTAATAAATACTTCAATAAACTTAAAGATTTCGAGCTTGCTACGGCAATTTTGAAAACAAAAAATGGTGTTCAATGTATTATAAGTAATTCGAGACATTGCAGTTTTGGATATGATCAAAGGGTAGAGCTCTTTGGAAGTAAAGGAATGATTATATCTGATAATATCAAAGAAAATGAGATTAGTCTGTATTCTAATAAAAGTACGAATGCACGTTCAAGCTTTAAACATTTTTTTATAGAAAGATACGATCAGGCATATAAAGAACAATTAAATGATCTTGCCAAATTATTCAGATCAAATTTGAGACCTAAAAGTGGTTTTATAGATGGAAAGATTTCAATACAAATTGCTGAGAGTGCTATCAGGTCATTAAAATCAAAAAAGTTTGAAAAAATAAATTATTAAAAATCAACTTTGGGTTGAATACAACCTGCTTCTTTACAATCTAAATAAATTTATGTTAGCTTTAATGTTTAAAAGTTAACTTTTATTTAAGAGAGGAAATTAAAAATGAAAACAATAAAGAACTTTATATTAGCTGTTGCTGCATGGGCAATGATGTCTGTATCAGTATTAGCAACTGATATAATTGTTGTTTCACATGGACAAGCTAATGACCCTTTTTGGTCGGTAGCTAAAAATGGTGTTGATGCTGCTTGTAAAGATATGGGAGTATCTTGCAAATACACTGCACCTGGAACTTTTGACATGGTTGAAATGGCAAAACTAATAGATAACGCTGTATCACAAAAACCAAAAGGTATTGTAATTACTTTACCAGATGCAGCTGCATTAGGAAAATCTGTTAAAGCAGCAATAGCTGCTGGTATACCAGTAGTTTCAATGAACTCTGGTTCGGATGACTATGCATCATTAGGAATTAGTGCACACGTAGGTCAAACTGAATTTGAAGCTGGCGTTGGCGGCGGACAAAAAATGAAAGCTGCTGGAGGAAAAAAAGCTTTATGCGTCAACCACGAAGTTGGAAACGTAGCGCTTGATAGAAGATGTGCAGGTTTCAAAAAAGGTTTTGGTGGATCTGTTGATATTCTTGGAACATCAAATGACCCAACTGAAATTCAAAAAGCTGTTGCTGCAAAATTAGGTGGTGGATATGACACTATTCTAACTTTAGGAGCTGGTTTATCTGGTGAAGCAGCACTAAAAGCTTTAGAAGCTGCTGGTAAAGTAGGAAATGTTAAATTAGGAACATTCGATATGTCACCTAATATGTTAAAAGCTGCTGCTGCAGGTAAAGTAGAGTTTTTAATTGACCAACAACAATATCTACAAGGTTACTTACCTATAGCTATTTTTGCTCAGTACATGAGATGGGGAACAATGCCTGCTGGTGTAGTTATGACTGGACCTGGATTTGTTACTCCTGATAATGCTGCTAAAGTAATTAAATGGGCAGCTCAAGGTTATAGATAAAATCTATATTTAAGGCCTGACTAAATTTTATAGTCAGGCCTTTTTTCAAAATTTAAATGTCATTAAAATCAAAAAGTATTTCATCAAAAAGTAGTCTTAATAAAGACGAGCGTCTAAAAAAAATATCACCACTAAGAGTTTTATTGAATAGGCCTGAGTTAGGTGCATTAGGTGGCTCAATACTTGTATTTATATTTTTTGGAATTGTAGCTGGCGATACTGGTATGTTTAGCGCCTATGGAATGCTTAATTTCCTCGATGTTTCCGCTAATTTAGGAATTATAGCAATAGCAGCAGCGATGTTAATGATTGGCGGTGAATTTGATTTGTCAATTGGATCAATGATTGGCTTTGCTGGAATTTGTATTGCAATTCCTGCGATTTATTGGGGTTGGCCTTTATGGATGAGTATAGTTTTTGCTTTCGCTATGGCAGTATTGGTTGGATACTTTAATGGCATAATGGTTGTCAAAACTGGTTTGCCATCTTTTATTGTAACACTTGCAATGCTTTTTATTTTAAGAGGTTTGACATTAGCAATAACAAGATTGATTACTGGTAGAACTCAAGTTCCAGGACTAAGAGTATTAATTGAAGATGATCCATTAGCATGGTTATTTGCTACAGATACTTTTAAATGGCTTTTTACTTGGTTGGGATCATTAAAATTGATTGAACTTAGAACTGATGGAACTCCTCTAGCAACTGGAATACCTCCATCAGTTATTTGGTTTATTGCATTAACATTGTTTGCAACATGGATATTAATGAAAACAAGATACGGTAATTGGATCTTCGCATCTGGAGGCGATAAGGTTGGAGCAACAAATGTGGGTGTGCCTGTTGGAAGGGTAAAAATAAGTCTATTTATTGGTACGGCAGTCGCTTCCACTATTTTTGCTTGTATTCAAGTACTAGATGCGGGTTCTGCTGATACTATGAGAGGTACTTTAAAAGAACTAGAAGCTATTGCAGCTGCTGTTGTTGGTGGGTGTCTCTTAACAGGTGGGTATGGATCTGCAATAGGTGCTGCTTTTGGTGCAATTATATTTGGGACTGTATCTATGGGAATATTTTATACAGATGTTGATACTGATTGGTTTAAAGTTTTCTTAGGAGCAATGATGTTGATAGCTGTAGTGTTTAATAACTATATCAGAAAGAAAGTGACTGAGAGTAAATAATGTCTGACTATCTCGTTCAATTTAATAATATTAGTAAGTTTTTTGGGAAGGTAATAGCTCTTAAAGATGTGACTATGAGATTAAAAAAAGGTGAGATCATGTGCTTACTTGGAGATAATGGAGCAGGAAAATCAACTTTAATTAAAACTTTAGCAGGTGTTCATAAACCAGATGAAGGAGAAATTATATTTGAAGATAATAAAATTGTTTTTGACTCACCCAAAGATGCTTTAGATATTGGTATAGGAACAGTTTATCAAGATCTAGCACTAGTTCCTTTAATGAGTGTTACTAGAAATTTTTTTATGGGAAGAGAGCCTCAAAAAGGTATTCCTTTTCTTAAAACTTTTGATGTGGAGAAAGCAAACAAGATAGCAGCAGAAAGAATGGGACAGATAGGTATTGATGTTAGAGATCCATCTCAGGCAGTTGGAACTATGTCCGGTGGTGAAAGACAATGCCTAGCAATATCAAGAGCTATATATTTTGGAGCAAAAGTTTTAGTTTTAGATGAACCAACTTCTGCTTTAGGAGTTCATCAAGCATCAATGGTATTAAAATATATTGTAAAGGCTGCATCTGAGGGATTGGCTGTAATTTTAATTACTCATAATGTACATCATGCTTATCCTGTTGGTAATAGTTTCACTGTACTTAACCGAGGAAAAAGCATGGGAACGTTCCAAAAAAAAGATATTTCTAGAGAAAAGCTTCTTAGTATGATGGCTGGTGGTGAAGAATTAGACAAACTTGAAGTCGAACTTCAAGAAATGGATAGAATTCACAACAAAAATTAGATATTACGCCATATATCTTTACCATGACAAAATCATTTCCTTTGCTCTTTATATTATTATGGTCGTCGGCATTCATATCTGGCAAAGAAATTGTTCAAAACGCTTCTCCATTTGCGGCTTTAGCATTTAGATTTGGGATTGTAACAATTGGATTTCTTGTATTCGCCTATTTCTGTGATGATAAAATTTTTGGAAAAGTAAAAAATATTATTGAGAGTCTTTCAACTGGTGTTTTATTTCATGGGATTTATTTAGGTGGTTGTTGGTATGCATTCTCAATTGGTATGCCAGCAGCAATTGTAGCTTTAATAGTAACACTTCAACCAATTTTAACTAATATTTTGTCAGGTCCAATATTTGGAGAGAAAATATCTTGGAAACAGTGGGTAGGTATTAGTTTAGGTTTCATTGGTTCTGTCACTGTTTTAGGTATTGATTTTGGAAAAGAAATTCCTCCTCTGGGATTGTTAGCTACAGTCTTAGCTTTATTTGCAATAACTGCTGGAACATTGTGGCAAAAAAAATTGAGTGGAAATTTAGCTTTGTCAGTTAACAATGCTTATCAAGCAGTTGGTGGTTGCCTCTTTAATCTATTATTAATGTTTATATTTGAAAATGCTTACATAAATTTTACAACTAGTTTTATATTAGGAATGTCTCACCAAATTATATTAGTTTCATTTGGGGCTTTTACTATTCTTATGTTTTTAATCAAAAAAGGTACTGTGGGCAAAACTACTACTTTATTTTTTTTGGTACCTCCTACTTCAGCAGTGATGGCATGGATATTTTTAAATGAACAATTAACATTTACTGACATAATTGGGTTTTTAATAACAACCATTGGAGTATTTATAGCTACCAGAGATAAGAAAAATGGATAAGAATTTTTTTAAAAGAATAAGAATTTTAGATGGGGGCATGGGCCAGTTTCTGTTATCCAAGGGTATAATATCTAAAGGCTCTTTATGGTCGTCAGCTGCACTAATAAATAATGAATATCATAAATATGTAATTGATGCTCATTTATCTTTTATTAATTCTGGTGTGGATGTTATTTTGACAAATAGTTTTGCATGCAGAAGGGTAAGGCTTGAAAAAAACAATGCTGGTAGATTATTTGAATATACAAACAAAATGGCTGGAGAACTTGCGTCAAAAGCGAGAGAAAATTCAAAAAAAAATATTTTAATAGCTGGAAGTTTGCCTGCTCAAGATGACACCTATTGCGAAGATAATAGAGATAAAAAAATTATTTATGAAAATTTTAGAGATCAGGCAACAATTTTAAATCCATATATTGATTTTTTTTATTTAGACGTGATTTCCAGTAGCAAAGAATTAAATATAGCCCTAGAAGCAATAGATAAGTTTAACAAACCTGTTCTATTCGGTATTCATTTTAAAAAAGATGGAAAGCTACCTTCCGGTGAGAAAATTTCTGAAGTTATAAACGAAAAAAATATTAATAATTGTTTAGGAATAATTTCTGCATGTGTTTCACCAGAAATTGCAAAGAATAAATATTTAGAGTTAAAATCTTTAAATATTCCTTTTGGTTCAAAAATTAATTTATGGAATATAGAGGAGCCAGTTCCTAATAAAATTTACAATAAATCAAATAAAGATGAAATTGGCATTAATCCTAACATCACTATGGGTATTAGAAAGGAAATGACTATTAACAAATTTAAAGATTTTACTCTTAATAGTATAAAAGAAGGGGCTACAATTCTTGGTGGTTGCTGCGAAGTGAATCCTGATTTTATTAGAGAGATTTCTAATTTTAAACTATAGTTTTATAATCAGCTTTTCTAACAAAATAAATTCCTACAACTACTGCCAATAAAGATATTAATACCTTGTAAGTTATTAATTCATTTAAAAATATATAGCCTAAAATAATTCCAAAGATTGGGATTAAGTATGAGACCTGAGATTGAAAAATTAAACCATTCTTTTTCAAAATTTTAAACCTTAAAAGCCATGCAAATCCTGTTGGCACTATACCAAGATAAATTACTGACATAGTTGAATTTAATGATGGAGTATTTTCCCACGGAGTTTCTAATAAACACATTAAAGGAAATAAAATCAGAGTTGCCCAAATTAATATTGATCCAGTTACATTTTCGTTTTTTTTCTTACTAATTTTAAGTGTTAAAACTCCACCTATTACATAACATGTTGAGCCTAGTAAAATTAATATTGCTGAAATAAAATTATTTTCATCTATTAAAATATTATCAGAAAATAAATAAACAATTCCTGCAAATCCAATTAATATCCCAACAGTTTTTGCAAAATTAAATTTTTCATTTTTTGTATATAAGTGACCTAATATGGTAGAACTTAAAGGAGTAGTGGACATTAAAATTGCTGCCAAATTACTTTGCACAGACTTTACTCCGTAAGCAATTAAAAAGAATGGTATAACTAAATTGATTAGTCCTATTAACATGAACCAATGCCAATCTTTTGAAAATGCTTCAATTACTATTTTTTTATAAAAACATAAAATTAATACTGGTATAGATCCAAAAAATACTCTCAAAAAAGCGATTGTCATTGGACCGAACGACTCTGTTGCAATTTTTATATTAAAAAAAGCAGATGCCCAAATTATTGATAGTAATGTTAATAAAATATAATCTGTTAAATTAGCTTGTTTCATTCTGTAATATCTTTCACATCACCTTTTGTAATTTGAATTAATTTTTCATAATTAATCTTAAAAATTACATTTGGATGTCCAGCTGCAGCAAAAATATCTTTAAACCTACTTAAAGAATTATCTATAAATATTTGAATTTTATTTATATGACCTACAGGAGATACGCCTCCAATTGTATATCCTGTTTGAGACTTAACCTCATCAGCAGAAGCCATTCTTACATTCTTTTTTTCAGAAATTTTTTTTATTTTATTTAACGAACATCTTTTGTCACCAGAAACTAAACAAAGTAAAAAATCATTTTCTATCTTAATAAGCAGACTTTTAACAATTGCTCCTACTTCGCAATTTAATGAATTTGCAGCATCCAATGCTGTTTTTGCTGAGTTTTCTAATTCAACAACCGATAGATTTTTATCAAACTCTTTAAGACACTTCTCAGCTCTTTTAACTGGTTCTTTATTTAATAACGTCATATTCAACTTATGATTGATAAAAAAGCACTGAAATTATTGGCATAATTATATGTTTAAATTGCATAGGTGATATCCTCATTATATGTATTCTTTATTATAACAATATTGGTAATTAACCCAGATATTTAATTCTACAGGAGATAATATGAGCGCAAGCAAAGTTCTAAAAATGATGAAAGACAAACAAATTGAGTTTGTCGATTTAAGATTTACAGACCCAAGAGGTAAATTACAGCACTTAACTATGGATGCATCGGTAGTTGATGGGGACATGTTAACAGATGGAGTATTTTTTGATGGATCATCTATTGCTGGATGGAAGGCAATAAATGAATCTGACATGATATTAAAGCCAGATTTAAACAGACAAATCGTTGATCCATTTACATCTCATAATACTCTTGTTTTATTTTGCGACATTTTAGATGCAATTAAAAGAAATCCTTATGAAAGAGATCCAAGGGGGATAGCGAAGAAAGCTGAAGCTTATTTAAAGAAGACTGGTATAGGTGATAAAGCTTACTTTGGTCCTGAACCAGAATTTTTTGTTTTTGATGATGTAAAAATAAAAAATGATATGAATGAAACAAGTTTTTCGATAGATAGCACAGAAGGACCATATAATTCTGGAAAAAGTTATGAAAATGGAAATATGGGTCATAGACCTGGAGTTAAAGGTGGATATTTTCCAGTCCCTCCAGTAGATAGTGCTCAGGATATAAGAGGTGAATACCTAAAAGGTTTAAGAGACGTAGGTATCACAGTTGAAAAACATCACCATGAAGTTGCTCCTAGCCAGCACGAACTTGGAATGCTTTTTGGTACGTTAGTTGATCAAGCAGATAATGTTCAATTATATAAATATGTAGTACAAATGGTTTCACATTCATTTGGTAAAACTGCTACTTTTATGCCTAAACCTGTAAAAGGTGATAATGGATCAGGAATGCACGTTCACCAATCAGTTTGGAAGGGAAAAACTCCAGTTTTTTCTGGAAATAAATATTCAGGTTTGTCACAAACTGCACTTTATTATATTGGTGGTATACTTAAACATGCTAAGGCGATTAACGCGTTTTCAAATGCTACAACAAATAGTTATAAAAGATTAATTCCAGGCTTTGAAGCTCCAGTATTGCTTGCTTATTCTGCAAGAAACAGATCAGCATCTTGTCGAATTCCAATAACTCTAAGCAAAAAAGGAGCAAGATGTGAAATTAGATTCCCAGATGCGTCTGGTAATCCATATTTAACATTTGCATCTATGTTAATGGCTGGAATTGACGGTATCAAAAATAAAATTGATCCAGGCAAATCCTTTGATAAAGATCTTTACGCTTTATCAGAGAAGGAAGTTAAAAAAGTTCCAACTGTTTGCGGTTCATTAAGAGAAGCAATGGAAAGTTTAGATAAAGATAGAAAGTTTTTAACTCAAGGTGGGGTATTTACTGACGATCAAATTGATGCTTATATTGCTCTTAAATTTGAGGAGATACACAACTTTGAACATACACCTCATCCTATTGAGTTTGATATGTACTATAGTTGTTAAATAGCTTTTTTATTTTTTAGCTATTTTATTTTTTCCTAAACCTTTTTTAACCACGTAGTTGAGGGTGCCATGTGCGCCCGCTTCTACTGATTTAATTAAACTTCTGAATAAAGATTTTCTTTTTTGAGATTTAACTTCAGAGTTAATCAGGTTTCTATGCTCAAAAGTGTTCATATCAATGTTTCTATCATAGATATGCAATAAACGCAATGCTGATATGCGTATATTTAATACTATATTTTAAAGGACTCTCCACATCCACATCTCTCCGTTTCATTCGGGTTATTGAATACAAATTGTGAAGAAAATTTTTCTTTTTTAAAATCCATTTCTGTTCCAAGTAAATACATTACCGCTGCAGAGTCTATGAAGACTTTCACACCCTTATCTTCTATTACTTCGTCATTTGGATTTGCCTCTTTTGTATACTCCATAACATAAGACATCCCTGCGCACCCACCTGACTTAACTCCAACTCTAACTCCTAAAGAGTCTTTTTCAGCATTAGACATGATTTCTTTTATTCTTTGAGCGGCGTTATCGCTTAATGTTATAATTTGTTTTGTCATAAGTTTAATTCAAGTTTTGCAGCTTCAGACATCATTGATTTGTCCCATGGTGGCTCCCAGACTAAATCAAGATCTACTTTTGAAACTTCTTTTATTTCTAATATACTGTCTTTAACTTCTTTAGGCAAACTTTCAGCTACTGGACAATTTGGTGTAGTTAAAGTCATTTTAACCTTAACTTCAGAATTATTAACGATAATATCGTATATCAATCCTAATTCATATATATTAACAGGTATCTCTGGATCGTAAATTTTTTTTATTTCAGCAATAACTTTTTCTTTAAGATCCATTTTCATTCCTCTGTTTTTACAATTTGATCTGAATTATCTAATGCTGATGTAAGAGTATGCCAAGATAAAGTTGCACACTTTACTCTCATAGGATATTGCTTAACACCCGATAAACTCATTAATTTAGTTTTTTCGTCATCTTTTAAAATATTATTTTCTAAAGAATCTTTTTCTTTTATCATTCCTAGAAAATCAGTTACAATTTCTTTTACCTCTTTTTCTTCTTTGCCTCTAACCATATCAGTCATAATTGATGCCGATGCCATTGAAATAGCGCAGCCATGACCTTCAAATGCAATATCTTCAACTTTTTTATTTTCATTTAATCTCAGATAGACATGAACATTATCTCCACATAAAGGATTATTTCCCTTTGCATCTTTATTATAGTTATCAAACTTTCCTAAATTCCTTGGATTTTTTCCGTGGTCTAATATTATTTCTTGATATAAATCTTTTAAGTCCATTATAAGTTAAAAATTTTTTTACATTTATTTATTGCTTCATCAAGCTTATCAATATCATCTTTCGTATTATAAACTCCAAATGAAGCTCTTGCAGTTGCAGGTAAATTTAATTTATCATGTAATATTTGACAGCAGTGATGCCCTGCTCTAATAGCTACTCCATCTTCATCAAGAATTGTTGCAATATCATGTGGATGAACACCTTCAATAGTAAATGATATAACCCCACCCTTTTCTTTTGGATTTCCTATAATATTAACTGAATTATTTTTTCTTAACTTTTCTAGTCCGTAGTCTAATAATTCTTTTTCATGTTTTTCGATATTTTGAATACCAATTTTTTCCATAAATTTTATGGATTCATTAAAAGCTATAACTTGAGCTGTAGCCATTGTTCCAGCCTCATATTTATTAGGTAATTCACCATAAGTAATACCTTCTTTTTTAACCTCATTTATCATTCCTCCTCCACCTTGATATGGGGGCAAATCTTCAAGCCATTTTTTTTTTGCATATAAAATGCCTATTCCAGTTGGTCCGTACATTTTATGTCCAGATATTGCATAAAAATCACAATCAATATCCTGCATATCTAATTTTAAGTGTGGAGCTCCTTGGCAACCATCAATTAGAACTGGTATATTTTTTGAATGCGCTAATTGTACAATTTCTTTGATTGGTAATATTGCGCCTGTTACATTCGACAAATGACTTACACTAATTATCTTTGTTTTGTTTGTAATTTTTTTTTCTATAGACTCTAATGTTACTTCGCCATCATCATTAATTTCAGCAAATTCTATTTTTATATTTTTTGCTTTTCTAAGAAAATGCCAAGGCACATAATTTGAATGATGTTCAAGTTCGGTCAATAATACCTCGTCGCCTTCAGATAAATACTTTTGACCAAAAGTGTTTGCGACTAAATTTATTGCTTCAGTAGCTCCTTTAGTAAATACGATCTCATCTTTATCTTTAGCATTAATATATTTTTGAACTGAAACTCTTGTTTGTTCATATAAATTAGTAGCAGCAACCGCCAAATAGTGAACACTTCTACCTACATTAGAAAACTCTTTTGTATAAAAATCATAAATTCTATCTACAACAACTCTTGGTTTTTGAGATGAATTAGCACTATCTAAGTATACTAAATCATTATTTTGAATTTTATCGTCAAAAATTGGAAATTCTCTTTTTATATCATCTATATTCATTAATTTAATCCAATCATATTTTTTAATAATTTTTTAATTTCTTCATCTGTAATTTTTTCAACAACATCTAAAAGAAAACCGTTAATTAATAATTCTTTTGCAGTTTTTTTGTCTAATCCTCTAGACATTAAATAAAAAATAGAATCTTCATCTAAACTACCTGATGCAGAACCATGTGAACATTTAACGTCATCAGCATAAATTTCTAGTTCAGGCTTTGCATTAAATTCTGCTTCTTCATTTAAAAGCACCGCTTTACTTAATTGATAACCATCAGTTTTTTGAGCTTTTGAATCCACATATATTTTTCCTTGGTAGACAGACTTTGAAGTGTCATCAATTACACTTTTTATTAGCTGATAACTTTTCGTGTTTTCATACAAATGGTTAGTATTAGTTCTTATTTCGTGGTGTTTATTTTTAGACAATAAGTGTATTCCATTAATAAATGCCGAAGAATATTGACCTTCAAGATTACAGCTGACTTCATTTTTTTTAAAATCTGAACCAGATGAAAAAATAAATGTTTCAGAAATACTATTTTCTTTTTGAGTAATACTAGAATAATCATACTTAATATTTGTATTACTTCTTTTATCTATTTTATAATTCTTAAGAATTGCATTTTTACCAAGATTAAAATTAAATAAATTGTTAATGAAATTCTTTTCTGAATTATCGTAATAAAGATTAATAATTTTTATTGAGCTGTTTTCTTCTAGTTCAAACTTTAGTTGAAAATTAATATTAGTGTTGCTAACTTTCTCATTTGTTATTTGATATATAATTAAAGGCTTTTTGAATGAATAATTTTTTTTAACTAAAATATTATTTATTTTATTAGAAAAAGAATTATTTAGACTTAAAAGAGAATTATCGTCATTTGGGTTTTGGTTAAAATTATCTACAGTTGTTAAATTAATTTTATCGCTTTCTTCATATTCGAAACTCAATCGCTCAACTTTACCGTTAACAATAACAATTTTATTATGTTCAATTTCCTTTATAAAAATTTCGTCGTTAATTTCATTTTTAATGTTGTAATCATTATAAAATGTTAGTTCACCAATATTTTTTTGAATTATCTGGTTTATATCTGAAAATTTCCAGTTTTCTAATTTTCTGCCAGGGAATCCATTTTTCAAAAAATTATGTAGAGCTTCTTTTTTTAATTTAATCTCTTGGTTTGAGAAATTAGACATACTTATAAATTTATCAAAATCTGTTTTTAATTTTTGTTCCATTTAATTGAAATTTTCATATCCTTTTTTTTCTAACTCTAAAGCTAATTCTGCACCACCTGATTTAATAATTTTTCCACCCATAAGCACATGCACAAAGTCAGGTTTTATATAATCAAGTAGTCTTTGATAGTGAGTAATTATTAAAAATGAATTATTTTTTTTTCTTAATGCATTAACTCCATCTGCAACTATTTTAAGAGCATCAATATCTAGTCCAGAGTCTGTTTCATCTAGTATAGATAATTTCGGATCTAAAATTGACATTTGTAAAATTTCGTTTTTCTTTTTTTCACCTCCTGAGAAACCTACGTTTAATTGTCTATTTAATTTTTCTTCATCAAATTTAAGTTCTTTTGCTTTTTCTTTGACTAATTTTAAAAACTCTAAAGCATCTAATTCTTTTTTACCTTTGGCTTTTCTTATTGAGTTTAAAGAAGTTTTTAAAAATATATTTGTATTTACCCCAGGAATTTCTAAAGGATATTGGAAAGCTAGAAAGATACCTTTGTGTGCTCTTTCCTCAGTTTCAAGTTCAAACAAATTTTTATTTTCGTATAGTACCTCCCCTGATACTTCGTATCCTTTTTTACCTGATAAAATATTTGACAAAGTACTTTTTCCCGATCCATTAGGTCCCATTATTGCATGCACCTCACCAGGTTTTACCTCAAGATTAAAACCACTTAATATTGATTTTTCTTGAATTTTTGCATGTAAATTGTTTATTTTTAACATTTAACCAACACTTCCTTCTAAACTTATTCCGACTAGTTTTTGAGCCTCTACAGCAAACTCCATAGGTAATTGTTGTAAAACCTCTTTGCAAAAACCATTAACAATAAGTCCTACGGCTTCCTCTTGATTTAATCCTCTTTGCTGACAATAATGTAGCTGATCTTCGCTTATTTTAGATGTGGTCGCTTCATGAGCGATATTAGAATTTGAATTTTTATTCTTAATGTAAGGTACTGTGTGTGCTCCGCACTTGTTGCCCATTAATAATGAATCACATTGAGTATAATTTGTTGAATTAGATGCATTTTTTGAAATATCCACCAAACCTCTGTAGGTCATATCTGATTTACCTGCACTAATACCTTTTGAAATGATTTTACTTTTTGTATTTTTTCCTAAATGAATCATCTTAGTTCCAGTGTCAGCTTTCTGATGATTATTTGTAATTGCGATTGAATAAAATTCTCCAATTGAGTTATCGCCTTTTAAAATACAACTTGGATATTTCCAAGTAATTGCAGAACCTGTTTCTACTTGTGTCCATGAAATTTTTGAATTCTTACCTTTACACAATCCTCTTTTAGTTACAAAATTATATATACCTCCTTTTCCATCTTTATCTCCAGGATACCAATTTTGTACTGTAGAATATTTAATTTCTGCATCATCTAAAGCAATCAATTCGACATTAGCAGCATGTAACTGATTTTCATCTCTCATTGGTGCAGTACATCCTTCTAAATAACTTACATAACTACCTTTGTCAGCAATAATTAAAGTTCTCTCAAATTGTCCGGTATCAGATGCATTAATTCTAAAATAAGTTGATAGTTCCATTGGACACTTTACATTTGGTGGTATGTAAACAAATGATCCATCAGTGAAAACTGCTGAGTTTAACGTAGCAAAGAAGTGATCAGTAATTGGTATAACTGAACCTAAATATTTTCTAACTAAATCTGGATGTTTTTGTATTGCTTCAGAAATAGAACAAAAAATAATTCCTTTTTCTGTTAGAGTGTCTTTAAAAGTTGTAGCAACAGATACAGAGTCAAATACTGCATCGACTGCAATTCCGTTTAGTCTTTTTTGTTCTTGCAAAGGTATTCCCAATTTTTTATAAGTCTCTAAAAGCTTAGGATCTAAATCTTCTAAATTTTTTGGCTTTTCTTTAAAACTTTTAGGTGCAGAATAGTAATATAAGTCTTGATAATCAATTTTTGGGTATTTTGGTTTTTGCCAATCAGGTTCTTTTAATACTTTTAATCTTTCAAATGCTTTTAGCCTCCATTGAAGTAGCCAGTCTGGTTCTTTTTTTATATTTGATATAAATCTTATAACTTCTTCGTTTAAACCTTTTGGGGCTTTAAAACTTTCAATATCTGTTGAAAAACCGTATTTATAATCTTTTAAATCTTCTATTTGTTTATCTCTCATTACAATCTATTATCTGTTTTGTATATTAGGTCGCCAAGATTTTTTTCTTCGAAAAATAAGTTTATATGCGTCTCTAGTTCATCCCAAAGATTGTGAGTTATGCATTTAGCAGATTTGCCATTGCATCCTTTTTTCGAATGCTTTTGACAACCTATCGTTTTAACTTTTTCTTCTACGGCGTAAAGAATGTCTGAAATCTTTATTTCATTAGGTGTTTTATTAAGAGTATAACCTCCTTTTTTCCCCCTTATGCTTTTCACGATTTCATTTTTTTTTAATTTCAAAAATAACTGCTCAAGATAGACTAAGGATATTCCTTGCCTGATAGATATATCTCTCAGTGATATTGGCTCATTATTTTTAAATCTTGCAATGTCAGCCAATGCCATCACAGCGTATCTGCTTTTTGTTGATAATTTCATATATTTCGCAATCTACGCGCCTTATATATACCTGACTAAATTAGTCAAGATTATGAAAATTTAAAATACTTGCATTTTGTCGCTCAATTTTGATAGAAAAATGTAATTTTTTTTTGAGATTGATAATCAATGCCGTCAACAGATACAAAAATTACTGAAATTTTTATTCCTGGGCCTGCTGGAAGATTAGAAGCTAAGTATTTTAAAAGTAAGAAGAATACCTCGCCTGTTGCTTTAGTGCTTCATCCCCATCCTCAATATGGGGGAACTATGAACAACAAAGTTGTAGTTGATACTTTTCAAACATTTGTTGATAATAATTTTTCTGTTTGCAGAGTAAATTTTAGAGGTGTTGGAAAAAGCGATGGCGAGTTTGATAATGGCCAAGGAGAATTAGCAGACGCTGCAGCAGCATTGGATTGGCTGGAAAGAGAAAATTTTGACAACTCACAGTGTTGGATTTCTGGATTTTCTTTTGGTTCCTTAATAGCTATGCAGTTATTAATGAGAAGACCAGAAATAAACAGATTTATAGCTATATCACCTCAACCTAATGTATATGATTTTTCGTTTTTATCACCTTGTCCAACATCTGGTCTTATTATACACGGAAAGAAAGATGAGTTAGTTCCTTTTGAAAATATAAATGAATTAAATAAAAGATTAAGTGCGCAAAAAGGTATTAAGGTTGAATTCGATACTATACCAGAAGCAAATCATTTTTTTTCAAAAGCTGATGCTTCATTAATAAAATCTTTAAGTAAATATATAAAAAAAGAAACAGCTTTATACTAATAGTTAATTTTGATTTCACCACCCGTGACAGGAATATTAACATTTGTTGTACCTGGATAGCTTATTGGTTTTTTTAGAAAAGATCTAATGGACAGATATGCAAATGCTTGGGATTCTATAAAATCTCCATCTATATTAAAATCATCTATTAACTTAATTTCGTATTTTATTAAGTTCTTTAAATGATTTACTAGTGTCAAATTTTTCCTTCCTCCACCACATAAAATAATATTAATTTTATTTTTAAATATTTTTTTTATATTGTTTGAGATTATCAATGCTGTAAAATAGGTTAGAGTAGCTATTGCATCCGTAAACTCTAAACCTCTAACAAAATTAATATCAAATTCTTTTCTGTCATAAGAGTGTTTTTCATCGACATTATAAAATTCATGTTCATAAAATTGATTAATTATATCTTGATTAATATTTCCAGAGGATGCAATATCGCCATTATTATCAAATTTAATTCCTTTTGTTTTTTTTAAGTACTCATCAATTAAAACATTGCCAGGTCCTACATCTTTTGCCAGTAATTTATCTTTAAAACAATAAGTATAATTCGATATTCCTCCAATATTTAAAATTAATGTGGGATCATTTATTTGAAGTTTTTTTATTAAAAGTTTATGATAAATAGGAGCTAAAGGCGCTCCTTCACCATTATTTTTAATATCATTAGCTCTAAAATTATAAATCACTTTCTCATTTAACAATTGTGAAAGTAATTTTGCATCTCCCATTTGCACAGAATAACCATCTTTAGGTTTGTGAATTATTGTTTGTCCATGGAGTCCAACTAGCTGAATTTTACACTTATTATCGTTAATAATACTTTGAGATATTCTGGAATGATAAAGTGTTAGATCTCTTTCTAAAGATTTATAAATGTTAATATTTTCCTCTATATCTGCTCTATTATTTATATTTAATATAAATGTAGAAAGTCTTTTTCTAAATTCTTCAGGATAATTGAAGTACTTATTATCTATTATATCTAAATTATTTTCACCATCTGATTTGATAATACTTGCATCAATGCCATCAAGAGATGTACCGCTCATCAAACCCAGTGCTATAAAAGAATTATCCATTGTTGATTATTATTTTTATTTAAATATGTATATTAAAAGTACCACTTATGAATGAATTTTTAAAAGAATTTAAAGACAGAGGATATTTTTATCAATGCACAAACGAAAAAGGTCTCTCAAAGAAGCTGAGTGAAGAGAGTATAAAAGGATATATAGGATTTGATTGCACTGCTCAAAGTTTACACGTAGGTAGCTTACTTCAAATCATGTGCTTAAGACTAATGCAAAAATATGGACATAAACCAATTGTTTTGCTTGGAGGAGGAACAACTAGAATAGGAGATCCATCTGGAAAAGATAAAACAAGAAAAATTTTAGAGGAAAATGAAATAGAAAAAAATATAAAAAGTATAGAGAACATATTAAAAAAATTTTTAGAAACAGAAGATGAAAAAATAGCCCCAATTTTTGTTAACAACTACACTTGGCTAAAAAATTTAAATTATATTTCTTTTCTAAGAGATATAGGAAAACATTTTACTATAAATAAAATGTTAAGTTTCGACAGTGTTAAGTTAAGATTAGAAAGAGAGCAATCATTAAGTTATATGGAATTTAATTATATGATTTTGCAAGCCTATGATTTTCTAGAATTAAATAAGAAAAAAAATTGTTTGCTTCAAATTGGGGGATCAGATCAATGGGGCAATATTGTAAACGGAGTTGAACTAATTAAAAGATATTCATCTAACGAAGTTTATGGTTTAACAACAGAACTTATAACTTTAGCATCAGGTGCTAAGATGGGTAAAACTGAAAGTGGTGCTATTTGGTTAGATAAAAAATTGTTTTCAGTTTTTGATTATTGGCAATTTTGGAGAAATGTTGATGACAAAGATGTGTTGAAATTTCTTAAGATGTTTACAGATTTAAATTTAAAAGAAATCGAGGAAATAAGTAATCATGATATTAATGAACAAAAAATTATTTTAGCGAACCAAGCTACCTCTATTTTACATGGAGCTGATGAGGCTGCTAAAGCAGAAGAAATAGCTAAGAATTCTTTTTCCGAGAACTCATCTGGAGAAAATCTGCCAGATACAAAAATAGATATCTCTAATATTGATAATGACGTAGTTAATTTAGTCTCAATTATTGATAAAAACTTATCTAAAAGCGAAATAAGAAGATTGATAAAATCTAACGGTATTAAAATCAATAATGAAATTATTTCAGATGATAAATTTATAATTTCAAATGAGCTTATGAAAAAAAATAATTTTATTAAGGTTTCAATCGGTAAGAAAAAACACTATAAAATAATAACTTAATTAGAAATTTTCTCCAAAGTTCTTGTAATAAATCTTGGGGTTAGAGTTTTTATTGGATTAACAGTAGATTTGAGTTTTTTTGGTGGCCCTTTAATTTTAAAACTTACACCAAAAACTCCTTCACCAATTTTTTTTCCAACCAATATATCGCCCAACATTGGTATTTTTGAAATTGTTTTATTAACAGTTGTTGCTGGCACAAGCGTTCCTTTCAAACTAGTTAATTCATCTTTTACAATATAACCTTCCATCATAAGTGAAATTGCTGGGCCTATTGCATACATCTCTTTTATTTTTGTGTTATTTCCTAAAGTTTCATAATCCATCTCGAAATCAGTAAATCGTATACCTTCGCCAGTGAGAAGATCAGCTATCCCTTGAAGAGATGCCAATGTTAAAAGTTTAGCAAGAACAGGGACTTCTTGGACTTTAAAATCACTAATTCTTAAATTTGATACTGTTTTACCATCATAATTAGATGACTCGTATACCAATTTACCCTCCTTAAAACCCCTAATGAATTTGAAATTTTTAATAAAAGGTTCAGGATACTCTATTTCTAAAAAAGTAATTTTTTGTTTTTTATCATTAGTAAAAATATTTAATTTGAATTTTCTCTTTTTATTTAATTTTGCATTTATGTTTGAGTTAAAAACTTTGTTGTTATTTATTTGTATTTCACCTTTAACATTTGATAGATAAGAAAAGTCTTCAACAAAATATTTTCCAATATCTAAATAAATATAAGTATTCAA